>CAYPTV010000047.1:0-12039 GCA_964413505.1 uncultured Bifidobacteriaceae bacterium
CGGCATCACGATTTGCGAGGACATCTGGAACGACGAGGATTTCTGGCCGGAACGTCTTTACCGCCGCGACCCTGTCAAGGAACTCATCTCGCAGGGCGCGGAAATCATCCTCAACATTTCCGCGTCGCCGTGGCATGACGGCAAGGAGCGCACCCGGCTGGACATGCTCCGGCGCGTCGCGCGCGACGAAAAAATCCCGCTCGCGCAGGTCAATGCCGTCGGCGCGAACGACGAATTGATTTTTGACGGCCACAGTGTCGCGCTTGATGCGGGCGGTGAAGTGATTGCACTCGGAAAAGGATTTGAGGAAGAAGTTTTCGTGGCGGAGTTGGAAATATGTTCGGGTAGCAGCCGACGTGAGTCGGCTCAAATCAAGTCAGAGCGAACTGACGTTCGCTGCTACGGGCTTCCTTCGCGCGAGGCGCAGATGTTTTCCGCGCTGTCGCTGGGCGTCCGCGATTATGTCCGCAAATGCGGCTTCAATTCGGTGATCGTCGGCTTGTCCGGAGGCATTGATTCCGCGCTCGTGGCGGTTTTGGCGGCGGATGCGCTGGGCGCGGAAAATGTTCTGGGCGTGGCGATGCCCGCGCGTTATTCGAGCGAAGGCAGCTTGAGCGACGCCGCCATGCTCGCAAAAAATCTCGGCATCCTTTGCGAAGTCCTGCCGATTGAGCCCGTCTTCAATTCGGTTGAAAAACAGTTGGAAAAGGTTTTCAGCGGGACGAAGCCGAACGAGGCGGAGGAGAACATCCAGTCCCGGCTGCGCGGCGTGACGTTGATGGCGCTGTCGAACAAGTTCGGCGCGCTGGTATTGACGACGGGCAACAAATCGGAAATGGCCGTGGGCTATTGCACGCTTTACGGCGACATGAACGGCGCGCTCGCGCCGCTGGCGGACGTTTTGAAGACGGACATTTACAAGATCGCACGCTGGGTCAATCGCGAACGCGAAATCATCCCGCAAAATTCCATTTCCAAGCCGCCGAGCGCCGAACTGCGTCCAAACCAGACGGACCAGGATTCCTTGCCGCCCTATGAGATTTTGGATGCCATCCTCGATTTGTATGTCGTGAAGAATCTGGGCAGGCAGGAAATTGTCCGGCGCGGATTTGACACGGCGGTCGTGAACGACGTGATCAACAAGATCAATTTCAGTGAATTTAAACGGCGGCAGGCAGCGCCGGGCCTGAAGGTGTCGTCGCGCGCGTTCGGCATTGGGCGCCGGATTCCGGTGGCGCAAAGGTTCCGGGCGCAACCGTGACCGTTCTAAATTGCAAAATCGGTCAGGTGGGCTTTCGCCATTTCGAGGAGCGCATGGTAGCTGTCGTCCACATTCTGAATCTCCGTATCAATGCAATTGGCGCATTCATGGCGTCGTGGAGACTCGAAGGGATAATCAATCAGCATCTTGATCTGGCCTTCCCGGGCGCGCTGGTAAATTCCCTTCGGGTCGCGTTCGATGCAGACCGACAATGGCGCATGGATGTAGATCCACACCAGCTTGTCGCCTAAAATCCTGCCCACCAGGTCGCGATGCTGGTGCTCGGGCGCCATGGTGGAAACGACCACGTTCAAGCCCTGCTGGGTCAGCAGCCGGGCGATTTCGGCGATCCGCCGGTGGTTTTCCAGCCGCGCCTCCGACTTGAAACCCAGATCGGAGCAGAGCGTCGAGCGCATTTCATCCCCGTCCAGATAAATCACGGGCAGGTTCCGGTCCGCCATGCCTGTGCGGAGAAGTTGCGCCAGCGTGGTTTTGCCCGCGCCGGAACGACCGAACAGCCAGAATACTTTGGTGACCGTTTTCATGTGGAAGACATCGGAAATAAAATGGAAGTCTAAATATTGCCCCTTTCAAGGCAAGAATTTTCTGTCCGGAGGGCCTCAACACAGGTCGCGGTTTGGCGGCCATCATCCGGGTGCAGGAACCATTTTGAAGATTGCTTTGATTGGCATTGCCCTTAAACTTCGCCCCACGATTTTTTCAGATGACGAGTGCGAACCCAATTTTTGTCGTCGGTGTTTTCCGCTCCGGCACGTCCCTGCTTTGCTCCCTGCTCAACCAGAACCCGAAGATCGCGCTGATGTTCGAATGCGATGTCTGGAATTTCCCCGGCCCGCTCCTTTCGTTGCGTTTCCGCCGCAACTGGGCGGAACGGATGGAATTTTACAACCAGTGTCTATCGCGGCACCGGATTATTTCTATCGACGATTGGTCCGCCCTGGCCAAAATTCGCTCCCCGCTGGATTTGTATGAAGGTCTGGCCCAAAGCAAGGGGGCGGTCGTCAGCGGGGAAAAATCGCCTTTCTATTGCGACCGATTGAACCAGTTGCACAGGCAGTATCCGAACGCGTATTTCATCATCATCTCGCGCCCGGCTGCGGAGATTTACCGCAGTGTGCTCAAGGCCGGCCAGTCCTCGCGATTTTTTGGCAAGCCGGGCATGTTGAGCCGCATGATTTACCATCAGGAACAGCTCTTCCGCCAGACGAACAAGATTGAAAAAAATGGCGCGAGGATTTTCCGGCTGGACTACGCGGGGCTCGTTGACCGGACTGAGAAAAAATGCCGGGAGATGTGTGATTTTCTGGGCGTCCCCTTTGACCCGCAGATGCTGCAACTCAACAGGGCGGATTTGTCGGCGGTTTACAAGGGGCCGAATTTCGCCCATCTCCGTCGCGGCATCATTGAGCGCCAGCAATACACCGAAGAACTGGTGTCGCCGGCCATTGCAAAGAAACTGCAACGCTACCAACACCGGTGGAGCCGGATGCAGGCCGGGCGGCCGGATTTTCCAGCCGGCGCACCGCGACAGGAACCGGGATTTCTTGAAGTCGTCTATCACAATCTGGCGGGGTGGGCTTTGAGCCAATACGATGCGGCGGTGCGGGCCGTTTTTGAATTTCTGCCGCTGCCCTGGCTGTATGTCTACCGGCTGCTCAAGCACTGGGTCGTCAATCCGCCTTCGGGATCGCAGGGCGCAAACACGTCCATTGTCAAGGACTGCCAGAAACATTGGCCCACCATTTTGACTGCCACAGTGATGCTCGCCGCCATCACCTGGATCCATAGCCACACCAATCCGCACCTGATGTTCGTGCTGATTTATTCCCTGCCCTGCATGATGCTGGCCCTGGTGGTGAACGCGCGCTGGGCCACGCTGTTTGTGGTGCTGGCTTCCATCCTGATGCCGGTCATCCAATACGACGGCGACACCGATTACCGCCCCGGCTTCGTCATCATCTGGAACGCCTTCAGCCGTTTCATCCTGATGGAAGCCCTGGTTTTGACCCTGACCCGGATCCGCATGGATTTCCAGAACATGGACATTCATGGAAAACTTGCCGCAGGGGAAGTGCCGCACATTTCAACCTCGCAGGCCTTGAAATTTTCCATCATCACGCCCAGCTTCCGCAATTCGGAATGGCTCAAGCTCTGCATCGCCTCCGTGGCAGATCAAAAGGGCGTCGAGCTGGAGCACATCGTGCAGGATTCCTGCTCCGACGACGGCACGCAGGACTGGCTGCCGCGCGACCCGCGCGTCAAGGCGTTCATCGAAAAGGACCAGGGAATGTATGACGCCGTGAATCGCGGCTACCGCCGGGCCACCGGCGACATCCTGGCCTATCTGAACTGCGACGAGCAATACCTGCCCGGCGGGCTGGCGGCGGTCGAGGATTTTTTCCAGGAGCATCCGCAGGTGGAGGTGCTCTTCGCCGGCACCATCGTGACCGACGGCCGTGGCGACTACGTCTGCCACCGGCACAGCATGGTGCCCAACCCGCGCCACATCTGGCATCGCTTCCCGGCGCTCACCAGTTCCATTTTCATCCGGCGCAAGGTTGTAGCCGAGCGCGGCATTTATTTCGACACGCGCTGGCGCGACCTGGGCGATTTTCACTGGGTCCTTGCGCTGATGAAAAACAACGTGCCGATGGCCGTCAGCAATTCCTTCACGTCCGCCTTTGCCGACACCGGCGACAACATGAACCTGAAACCAAACGCCGTCCGCGAAAAAGCCGAGACGCAAAAAATGGCCCCGGCGTGGCTGCGCACGTTCAAGCCCGTCTGGATCGGACACCATCGCCTGCGCCGCGTGGCTGCCGGTCATTTCTCGCTCAAGCCCACGTCCTATTCCATTTATACCCTGAAAAGCCCCGAACAGAGGGTGAAGATTGACGTTCCAAAACCCACGGCAGTCTGGTGGAACCGGCTGTGAACCTGAGCCGTTGCATCGTAAGTTGTATTCTAAATTTGAGCGTTGTTTTTGATGTTCGGTGTTCGGATATGAGGTGTTTCTTCAACATTAAAACAATGCAATTTGCTTTTGCTTTGTGATTTTGTTTGAGCAAAATCACACATGTTTGGATGGTGCCTCAATAATTCTGCCCAAACCGTATGAAAGCCCCTGAACTGCCGGCCTTGACCGGCATTCGTTTTTTTGCGGCAAGCCTTGTCTTTTTTGCCCATGTCGGCGGTCTGCCTGGAAATTCATGGTTCATCCCAAGGCTGGCCTCCACTTACAACCTCGGCGGTTTTGGCGTGGAGGTTTTTTTTGTCCTGAGCGGTTTCATTTTAACTTACAATTATGCCGCATTGTTCGGCAATGGGGTGGGGGTGGGAAATTTCAACAGGTTCATCTGGGATCGCCTGGCGAAAATCTACCCGCTTTACCTGCTGACACTTTTAATAGCCATTCCCATCGAGCTTGCCGGTCATCGGGATTGGAACTGGGAGGCTCTCATCCTGCAATTGACCCTCCTGCAATGCATCCTGCCCGTCAATCAATTGAGCGCAACCGACCATTTCAACGTGCCAGCCTGGAGCATCAGTTGTGAAATGTTTTTCTACCTGCTGACACCGGCCATGATCTGGCTGGGTCTTTCGGCCAAACGTCCGGCATCCGCCGTTTTCCTCGGCTGGCTGACGGCCATAACGCTGGCTGTGGCCGCAGGTATTTGGGCAACGCACTTTGCCATTTGGCCCAGTCGTTTTGCACTGGTTCAGACGCCAGAATTTATCGTGGGTGTTGTAACCGCCATATGCTTTCTCAAAGGCCGGACACCAAAAAATTCCACCATCCAGCTTTGCATTACAGCCGGATGTGTCTTGATGGCCTTGTCTGTTTTTTTTAACAATCCGTTTCCTTGGTTGCAGTTCGGGTTTGTCAGCGCACCGGGCGCCGCCTTGTTGATTTATGGGCTGGCTTATGGTCGGGGATGGCTTGCGCAATTTCTTTCGCATCGCTGGGTCGAACTGCTCGGCATGAGCAGCTTTGCGTTTTATATGATCCACGACCTGATTATACGCATTTTCAAAGGTGCCTTTGAGCATTTCCATATCAGCATCAATAATTTATTTGCCGCAATCGCCATTACGGCCATCCTGTTCATAATGACTCAAATCATTTCGATCATTGTTTTTAAGAGGATCGAATCCCCGGCCCAGAAGTATTTGCGGGGACTGGCAAGAAGGAAAAACACGACCGGGGTTGTTAAACCCGCGCCGCCCGATTATTTTAATCCGGGGAAACTCTGATGAAACCGCCATCCTCGCCGCCGCCAAACGCCGCGCCCCTGAAATTGTTCAGCGTGGTCATCCCCGCGCGCGACGAGGCCGAATCCCTGCCCGCCACCCTCGAGCATCTGCATCTGGAATTTTCACTCAACCATGTGCCGCACGAGATTGTCGTCGTGGACGACGGCAGCAGGGACACCACATGGGAGGTGCTTCAGCAGTTGAAGGCCAAAATTCCCGAACTGCGCCCCGTCCAGAACACCGGCGACCACGGCTTTGGCCGCGCCGTCGTTTTCGGGCTGCGCAACTGCACCGGCGACGCCGTGGTGATTATGATGGCTGACGAATCCGACGATGCCCGCGACGCGGTGCATTACTGGAAGCTGCTGAACGAGGGTTGGGACTGCGTCTTCGGCAGCCGCTTCGTCAAGGGCGGCGGCGTGATTGATTATCCGCAGGTGAAACTGTTCGTGAACCGCCTCGCCAATTTTTTCATCCGCTGCATCTTCCAGATTCCGCTCAACGACACCACCAACGCGTTCAAGGCCTATCGCCGCACCGTCATCCTCGGCTGCGAACCGCTCATCGCGCCGCATTTCAATTTGACCGTGGAGATTCCGCTCAAGGCCATCGTGCGCGGGTTTTCGTGGACGGTCATCCCCATCACCTGGCGCAACCGCCGCTCCGGCGCGGCCAAGTTGAAAATCAAGGAGATGGGCAGCCGCTACTTCTTCATCTGCGCCTATGTGTGGCTGGAAAAATACTTCAGCCGCGGCGACTACCGCAAACACCGGTAGTGTAGCGTTTGGTTCTGGTGGGGATTCAGTCGTGTGGCAATCCATTTTGAGTCATCCGTCTGGACAATATTTCCGGCGGTTACCGTGCGTTTGGAGGAAGCTCAGATGCCTTCGTTGCAGAATTCAATTGCCTATCTGGCGTGAATGGTTTTAATGCTTGTGGACAAGCTAATTCTCCATGCAAAAAATTCAGATGCTAATCGTGCTGGCCGTCGCCATCGGCGCTGCGTGGCTCACCACGCTGGTGGACAATGGACTTGGAACATGCTGGACGCAGGCGGCGGTGCGTAATTGGGAGCAATTTGGTTTGCTCAACCTGCATGGGAAAATAGTATGCAACAACGGTGGATTTCAGGCGGAAACACACCCTTATTTTTATCCGGGCCACCGTCCGGCGAGCCTGTATCCGGTTTTCCTATGTTATCACCTGTTGGTTGCCACCGGATTGGGGTTCCTTGTTTACTATGCAGTTATTGCGGCCCTTGTGCTGATGTCCATCTGGTGGCTGCTGGGACGGACGGATCGGGCCTTCTGGCTGGCGGCGATCACCGTGATTACGCCGGGATACCTTCGTTGGCAGACCACGCTGGATCCCAATTTAACGGCGGTTTTGATCGGGTTCCCCTTTTGCGCCGCCGTCATTGAGTTGTTGCGGCGTCCAGTGTTGAACTTGCGGCAGATTTTGTTGTTGTTTGTTCTTATCCTGTTTTTTTCGGCGCTGAACTGGACCACTGTTTTTGTTCATGCCATGCTGTTTGCGACCCTGTTAATCCTGCCCCGGGTGCCATGGCGTCATATTTTAATATATGCCGGCCTGACGGCGATCATGGCTGGTGCAGTGCTTCTGGTAAGCGTGTCCAGCAAAATGTCCCAGCCCGATGGCTCCAGTGTTGGACTGGTCTCTATGCTTCAGGCCTATGGCTGGGGCAATCTTGGCTATGGAACCGGCATGACCACCCGCACCGCCCTCATGCGACTGGTGGCGGTGAATCTCATGGGGCTGCTGCCGGTGTTGATTTGTCTGGGCTGGCAATGGTGGCAGCGCGCTGGCCGCTTGACGGCAGCCGGGATGCTGTTTTGTTTGCCGGCGCTGGTGTCGGCAATGGAAATTCTGGGAATGCGCAATTATTTCGGCCATCACCCTTGGATGTCCGTCAATTTTTTCCTGTTGGGATTGATTCTCGCCGCCACCGCTTGGAAAGCGCGGGCCGAAACGCCTTCAGGGGAAAATAATATCCGCCCGCCCGCCCGCCTCGCTTGGCTGGGGGCGGTGTTCGTCTACAGCTTCATTGTTCTGGCAATCGGTCATGCACACATTGATCGGGAGCTGGCTTTCGTCACCTTCATACGCGCCCACACGAGCCGCGACACCACCATCATTATCCGTCGTGATACCGACCCGGCATTGGTGGGATTGTCTCCACGCTTGGACGAACTTTTCGACCGCCACCTCGTTGTCGTGCCTGGTATCGGTGAAAACAGCCTGGCGGATTTGTCGGCAAAGCGGGTCATTCTCACTGTGACCGCTCCGCCGTCAGGAAAAATTCTCGCGCAGACCGCTGGCGCGGCTCATCCCTCGCCGGTGGTGCAAACCCTGCTCGGCTGGTATTCCCGTTATGTTGCCCGCCGTCTTCCGGGTGATCAATTGGTGGTTGGCGATCAATTTTTTCTCTATCAGCCGGCCAACTGACTCCTCAAATGACATCCTTACCGCCAGAATTGAGCCTCGTCATCCCGTGCTTCAACGAGACCCGCGTCTTGCCGTTGCTGCGCCAGCGTTTGGTTGAATGTCTCGCCCGGATCGCCATGAGCTGGGAGGTCATCCTGGTGGACGACGGCTCTCGCGACGACACGTTTGCGCAGCTCTCCGCCATGCACGCCGCAGACCCGCGCTTCAAAGTGCTCGCCTTCTCCCGAAATTTCGGCCACCAGACCGCCGTGTTCGCCGGCCTGTCCCGAGCCACCGGTGATTTTGTGGCCGTGCTGGACGCCGACCTACAGGATCCTCCGGAATTCGTCGCGACCTGTGTGGCCAAGCTCAAAGAGGGCTATGATGTCGTCTATGCCGTGCGCCGACAGCGCAAGGAAAACCTGTTCAAACGCGCCGCCTACGCCGGTTTTTACCGGTTGCTCAAGGTCATCGCCGAGGTTGAAATTCCGCTGGACTCCGGTGATTTTTGCGTGATGCGCCAGCGTGTCGTGGCCGTTCTGCGCACGATGCCGGAACGTGATGTTTTTGTGCGCGGCCTGCGGGCCTGGAGTGGTTTCCGGCAGGTCGGCGTGGATTATGATCGCGCCGCCCGTGCCGCCGGCGAAACAAAATATCCGCTTCGCAAACTGGTCAAGCTGGCGTTGGACGGCGTGTTCGCGTTTTCCTCGCTGCCGTTGCGGCTGGCAATTTACATGGGCTTTTTGAGCCTCGCCATATCCATGGCCGGTGCCGCGCTCGTCATCGTGTGGAAAATTTTGAACTTCCAGTTTCTCGGTCATTACCCGTCCGAAGTGCCGGGCTGGACCTCGCTGGTCTGCCTCATTCTGTTCCTTGGCGGAATCCAGTTCCTTATCCTCGGCATACTGGGTGAATTCATCCGGCGGATTTACGCTGAAGTGCAGCAGCGACCGCGCTGGATTGTGCGGGCGGAACTGGGCTTTTCCCCGGAAGCCGGAGTCCCGTCATGATTGAGACCTGGTCGCACGGTCCCGCCGACGAAAACATGCCGGAGGCCATGCTGGTGGAAACACTCGCCCGCGTCCGCTGCCATCCATGGTGGCTCGCCCGCGCCCGGCTGGCGCTGGCCGTCCTCAAAGCCAACGGCGTCATGCCACCGGCATCCATCCTTGATGTCGGCTGTGGCTGGGGCGTTAATCTACAGGCTTTGGAAAACGCCGGCTACCATGCCACCGGCCTCGACATTTCCCGCCGGATTCTCGAACTCATAGACCAGCCCGGACGCCGTCTGGTCGAGGCGGACTTGAACCAGCCGCCGCCCGCCGCCCGTCAACTGGCCGCTGGCGCGCTGTTGCTGGACGTCATCGAACATCTGGACGACGATCGCGGCACGCTCCGGCGGATCGCGCCGCTCGTCCGGCCCGGCGGCACGCTGGTCGTGAGCGTTCCCGCACTGCCGGAGCTGTTCTCCGAATACGACCAAATCCAGGGGCATCGCCGGCGTTATGTTCCCGAAACCCTGCGGGCGGCGTTTGACGACAGCGGATTTGCCGTCCAAAAAATATTCTGGTGGGGCGGCTGGATGGTTCCAATTCTCCGGCGGATGAGGCAAAAATCCACGGCGAAAGCCCGATCTGCCCCCAAAACCTACGGCGATTATCTCCGGCTGCCGCCCTGGCCGCTGCCGTTGCTGATGCAGGGCCTTTACGCCTGGGACCACCGGCGCTCCTTGCAGGGGAAACTGCGCACCGGCACCTCCCTCTTCGCCGTGGCCCGGCGCACGGCTTGATCTGTCAGCGTCTCCAACCGTCCCAGATTGCAGGCAACCCTCAACCATCTTGCCCAGGCCAAAGGCAAACCTATTTTATTTTTCCTGCCGGCGCTTGAATTGAAAAACTGGTCTGTTTAGCATTATGCACTGCTCAATCAAGCATCCATGTCAATCAAACAAACTGAAGGCGAATTAAATGATGAGGCGGAACACTGGCGTTTGAAAGCCGCTCCCCACGATAAACGTGTGCTTGGTTTGGATATTCTTCGTTTCATTGCTGTTTCCTTGGTTGTATTCAGGCACTTGGAAGGGTTGGAGTGTCCGCCCGGTGCAGGAGTTTGGTGTCTTTCGGTTCATAAGATTGCTTATACTTTGAATTGCGGTGGATGGGTTGGGGTGGATATTTTTTTCGTTCTAAGCGGATTCCTGGTCTCCGGCCTTTTATTCCGGGAATGGCGTCAACGAAGGGAGGTTTCCCTGGGGCGATTTCTACTTCGTCGCGGACTGAAAATATACCCTTCGTTTTGGTTTTTTTTATTTGGCATGTTCTTTCTTTCACTCATCCATCAATGGGGCAGGTTTAACCTGCGTGGATTTCTTGGCGAGTTTTTCTTCCTGCAAAATTACTGGGCAAATTTATTTAATCACACATGGTCGCTGGCGGTTGAAGAGCATTTTTATTTGCTGTGTGCGGGAGGCACTTGGCTGCTCTTGCGACTGCGCCGGAATGTTGGCCAAAATCCTTTTCATTCCATCCCCGCTCTTTTCATACTGGTGGCGACCCTATGCCTCGTTATACGCATTGTAAGCAATGACATCTTCTCCCCGAGCCGTGTAAAACTGCTTTTTTTTGGCACTCACATACGCGTGGATTCATTGTTTTTTGGGGTTTTGCTGTCATATTATTGGCATTTTTATTTCACAGCCACGCACCAGCACCTGATTTGGAAATATCGGTGGGCTTTGGTTGTTGTTGGTGTTCTGCTGTTGGCACCGATGTTTTCGATGCAGCCCTTCACTCCGGGACAAACTTGGATTCGTGTGTATGGCTTTGTTCTCTGTTATTTGGCTGGAGGCGCGCTTCTGTTGGGCTTTTTGAAGATATTTGAGCGGACAGCTTCACCACCTGCCCGGTTTTTGGGATTCTTGGGGGCGAATTCCTATTCAGTTTATCTTTGGCATCCGCTGGGTGTTTATCTTGCGTCCACTTTCTTTATGCAACGCACGCATGATGCAACTGCTTGGATAGGCTATTGCCTGCTGAGTAATGTAGTGGTTTGGGTTATTGGCGTTGCTGCAGCGCGTGCGGTTGAATTTCCTGTGCTAAAACTCCGGGATCATTGGATTCCAAGCCGGACAACCCGGCCCTTAAAGGATTAACCGCATCCTTGGCATGAGTTTCTGACAGTTCTAACAAATCAAGTTCAGTGGTGGTTCGCAAGTGTATTAAGTTCCATTTGTTTTAACTTTTAAATATCCGCCTTCACTATTAATGCCTCCCGGTAAATCTCCAGATGCCGCCGGGCTATGACCAGCGGATGCTACCGTTCCCGCATTTTGTTGGCGACGGTGGCCATTTCCATGGCCGCCGAATCCTGCGTGGAAACAACAACATCCTCGTCCTCATCCTCGAATTTTGACGATGACGACGAGCAGGAGGATGAGGAGGATTTGTGCGGCATGTCCCCCAAAACACCGTCGGCGACACGGCAATTTTTGCAAAGGTTCCGCCAACGAAGGTGTAGTTTTTGAAATTTGTCATGTTGATACTTGGCCTCACGAAACATGGCTGGGCTGGGTTCAACGGCTGGAAAATTTTTGTGCGGCGGCATATCGGCATTGACGGTGTCCGCTCCGCAGGCGAGGTGTCGTCTCCCGCAGTCGAGGTTGTCCGCTTCTTCCACGAGGTTTTCCAAAAGATATTCAAGGTTATTTCCTCCGCACCCAAGGTATTTTGTCGCGGACACGAGGTTATTTATGCCGGACACAAGGTATTCCGGAGCGGACGCAAGGTTATTTATTACGGACGCAAGGTTATTTGTCGCAGACGCAAGGTTATTTGTCGCAGACGCAAGGTATTCCGGCGCGGACACAAGGTTATTTGTCACAGACACAAGGTATTCTGTCGCGGATGCAAGGTATTCTGTGACAAATAACCTCGGGTGCGCGCCGGAATACCTCTCAAAAATCGCGAATTTGACCGTTTTCGACCCATTTTCAACCGCCAACCCGGTTTTTTGGAGGTTTTGGCCGGTTTAAGCACGCTTTCCCGGCGGATAACCCGCCG
>CAYPTV010000048.1:0-11994 GCA_964413505.1 uncultured Bifidobacteriaceae bacterium
GCGCATCGGCAAAAGTCATCTTCCCGATAATCTTGGTTTGCGACGGCGCGACGGCGCGATGTTCGGCATCCACCACGTCTGCCAACCGCAGTTTGGCGACCGAAAGGATGTTGGTGTCGAGTGATTTTCGGACAAGCTTGCCATGCACCTTCGCGCGGGCGAAATATATGCCAGAGGGTTCGTAGCGAACCAGATTGGCGACGGGAGCTTTTGTCCAGAGGCTTTCAGATTCAGGATTTTTAGTTTTCATGGAAACAGTATCAGATGGCGGTATCAGATTGGGTGTAACGGAATCATTACAAAATGAAGACCGCCCAATGTTTATTGTGTTCTCTTGATACCGACATGAAGGAAGGCTACGCTGTTTCCTAAACCGTTGATCCCAGTTCAATTCCGGGCGGGAGCACCATTCCACCAGTTCGATTGTTTGCGACGGGTGCCGGCCACGGTTTGATTCGAGCCGATGGCTGATGGAGTGTTTCGGTTGGATTGAAGTTTATTCCTTCACAAGAACAATTTCATCGCGATCAGCTTGCGCGAGATGGACAACTTCTCCAGCGGCATACTGACGGGAAAAAAGTTGCGTCGGCACGAGCATCAGATTGTTGTCGCGCCAGACCAGATCCGGCGATGCAATTTCTTTGAACCCGGCATCGGTCAAAAATGTTGGAGCGTCCACGCGTTTGGTCGCCATGACGAAAATCGTGGCTGGCCGCGTGAGCTTGAACGACAAATCTGTTTCCTGGCCGGCCTTTGTCACGCGGCGCAGCGCAATCCATTTTGCACCTTCAATCGCCGGCGGCAGCGTGTCGAAGGAATTGTCCGCCGTCGAATCGAGGTCGTAATAGATCGGCCATTGCGCCTGCACCGGCATGTCCATGAAGTAGGCGTGGTTGTCCGGATTGGACGTTTGCAGATCGGTGACGAGCGGATTCGCCAGCGGCAATTCGGGCAAGCCGTTCGTGCCGTAGAAATAAATCACGGCGGAATCGCCGTGGCCCGCGCCGTCGGAAACCGTCGCCACATTTTTTCCGGTGTGCAGCGGCGTCTTCCAGAAAAAGACGTTGTCCACGCTGCGACCGTTCGTCTGGGTGTATTGGCCGTTAGCGAGCGTGGAGATTTTTTCGCCGTTGAGCGCGAGCGTCAATTGCGGCGCGCTGCTGTAGGCCTTGATGCCGTTGTCCACCGCACCGGTGCGGATGAAATAGCGTTGCGACGTGATGTGAACCGTCGGTTCGGTCGGGCGCAGGAAGCAGCGATACAAATAATAAACGTCCTTTTTGTCGCCGGCATAGGTGAGGAGCCCCTTGGTGTTCCAGCCGATGGGAGCCTTGTATTTGATGTCCGTGAAATCGCGCAGGCACCACCAGGTGAACATGCCAAGCGTGCCGGTGTTTTCGCGGATGCACTGTTGAAAGCGCGCCTCGGCGATCAACTGCTGGTATTCTTCCGGCTCATATTTGTCGTGCCGTGCCGAGGCGACCGCGTAATCGCAATGAATCGTGGTCATCCCGCCCGCGCCGGTTTCGGTGACGTAACCTTTTTTGGCAATGCTCCAGAAATCGGTGGCGCGGCCATACCAGCCGGAATAAGAATTGATGCCGTGAAAATCCGCATTGGTGCATTTCATGTTGGCGACGACCACGGGACGCGTGGCGTCGAGCGCCTTGACGACGGGCACTTCGCGATCGGCCACGTCTTCGCCTGCCTCGTTGCCAACCGACCAGACGGCGATGGACGGGTGGTTGTAATTTTGTTTCACCATTTCCGTGGTAATCTGATCCGCCGTCGGGCCGGGCTTGTCCTGCTTCTCCGCGTTGCTGTGGCCGTTTTCCGCCCAGCAGAAAATGCCAAGCTGGTCGCACAAATCATATTCCAGTTGCGCGTGCGGATAATGCGGCAGCCGAATCCAGTTGAATCCCAAATCCGTCATGAACGCGTAGTCGGCGCGGAAATCGTCGTCGGACATCGCCGAGGCCTTGGACTCGATTTCCTGGTGCAGGTCCGCGCCCGCGAGAATGATCGGCTTGCCATTCAACATCACGCGGCCGGTGGCGGTTTCAAAAACCAAGTTGCGAAAACCGGCCGGCTGCGTGACGGCGTCAACCACCTGGCCGTCGCGCCAAATTTCCACTTTCACATGATATAAATTCGGCGCGGCTGGCGACCATAGCTTCGGATTTTCAAGGTTGCCGTTCAGTTCAACGATTTCCCGTTGATTCGACGAGGCAACAACTTTTTCAGTCCAAGTTTTCACCGCTGCACCATCCGGCGCGATCAACGTCGCGCGGACTTCGGCGTTTTGCGTTTCAGCGGAATCATTCCGCACCAGCGCTTTGATGGAAAAAGCCGCGCGGCTGGCGGAAATATTTTTCGGCGTGATATAAACTCCCGGCGACGCGTAATCCGTCTGGTCAATGTGCAGCGGATCGGTCGCGACGAGCCAGACCTTGCGGTAAAGTCCGCCCCAGACCGTGTAAAGCCGGTTGTGGCTGGGCAGGCAGTCGCCGTAATCCTTCGGATCATCGTCCACCCGCACGGCCAACGTGTTGCTGCCGGGCTGCAACGCCGCCGTCGCATCAAAAACAAAACGCGTGTAAGCGCCGCGATGCTGGCCGAGATGTTTGCCGTTCACATAAACGTCCGCAATCGTCGCCGCGCCTTCGAAGACCAGGTAAAGCCGCTTGCCGGAAAATTCCGGCGGCACGGTGAAATCATGGCGATACCAGCCTTGCATGATTTCATTGAAATGCTGGCGCGTCTGGAAAACGTGAGGCACGCTCACCGTTTGCCACGGAGCGGAGACATATCCATCCGAGCCGATCTCCGGCAGCGTTGAATTGGAACTCGCGCCGGTGAATTGCCAGCCGTCGCCGGATAAGAGCATTTGCACACGATCGGCCGGTGCGCTTGCCACCGCCTTTGATTCGTTGGGAACGGAAAATAAACCGTAAATTATCGCCAATGATAGAGAAATAATTTTTTGCATAGAATTATTCAACATTGGCTGTAGGAAAACTCAAATCAAATCGTCAACGTGGTTTCTGCGTGCATAATCATGGTTCCGAGAAAATCAATCAGACGGACATCAAAAGATAAATATTCCATCGCTGAACAAATTGGATTAAGCTTTTTTTCAACCATGAAGTTTTTCCAACTATCCGTCTTTCTGGCACTGCCCGTGTTTTTTGCCATGAACGGACGTTGTGCTGATGTCAATTCCGTCACTGCCAGCGCATCGCGTCCCTTCGCACAGCCCGACCGCATCCATTACGACGGCCAGTGCCTCACCATTGACGGCAAGGACGTGTTCATTTACAGCGGGGCGTTCCATTATTTTCGCTGTCCCAAGGAACTCTGGCCCGAACGGTTTCAAAAAATCAAAGACGCCGGCTTCAACTGTGTCGAGACCTACGCTGCATGGAACTGGTCCGAGCGCGAAATGCCCGCGTCAACGAATGATTTTTCAAAGGTCAACGTAAGCGATCTTGACGAATGGTTGACCATGGCCGAGGAATTTGGCCTCTATACCATCGTCCGGCCCGGCCCTTACATCTGTGCGGAGTGGGATGGTGGTGGTTATCCGCAATGGCTTGTTGCGCTGAAAAAACCGGCGGTGCCGCTGCGGCAGGGCGAATGGCTGCGCACGGACGACCCGGTTTATCTCGCGTGGTGCAAGCATTGGTATGACGCGGTCTGCCCCGTCATCGCCAGACATCAGGTCACGCGCAAAGCGCCGGGCCAGCCGGGAGTGATTCTGGTGCAGATTGAAAACGAATACAATTATGTCAAGGATCAGCCGGACGAGGTGAAAATCAACCAGCTCACCGCGCTGGCGGATGATGCCAAGGCCGGCGGCGTTGATGTGCCGTTGATCACCTGCCTCACCAAGCAGATTCGGGGCGTGACGAATGGGCCGCTGCGCGGGGCGTTTGACTGCCTGAATTTCTATCCGCGCTGGAACATTGCCAAGGGAATGCGCGGCGCAATGGCCAGCCTGCATAAACAGCAGCCGGACGCGCCGCTGATGACGACGGAACTTCAAGGCGGCTGGTTCTCAAAAGTCGGCGGCAAATTGAGCGAGCAGCAGGACGGCGTCACGGCGGAGCAAATCCAGAACATCACGCTGTTCGCCATCCAGAACGGCGACACGTTGATGAATTACTATATGCTGTTCGGCGGCGCAAATTACGACGACTGGGCGGCGCGCGATCTGACCACGAGTTACGATTACAATGCGCCCATCCGCGAATCCGGCGGCGTGGGCGACCGCTACCAGCGGGTCTGGGCGATCGGCCACATGCTTCAAGAACACGGTGTCAAGCTCGCGCGAGCGGAAACGGTGGCGATTGAAACGCAATCAACCTCCACCAACGTCGAATTCGCCGAGCGTCGGGCGATGGACGGCAGCCGCTATATTTTTGTCCGCACCGAGAAACGTGGCGCGACAATCAATGGCACGGCGCACTTGACGGAAAAGGAATATGCAACAAACGAGCTGGTTTTTGATTACCAGCTTGAATCGTTCGGCTCCAAAATTCTTTACCTGCCGCCCGGGGTCAACGATGCGAAAGCCGGAGAGTGGTTGCCCAAATCTGCACCGCCGATCCAGCGTCCGACGGCAGGTCTACCATCGCCAGTCTCGATCACCGAGGCGCAGCGCAGCAGCGATGTGCTGCCGTCGGAATGGACGCCGCTGAACCCCGGCCAGAAAGTCGAGGACTTCGGCGTTTATGACCGGCACTTCATCTATTACCGCGTGGCGGCCACACCCGGCGATTCCTTCATCGCGAGCGTTGAAAGAAACGACGGCGTGATTGCGCTCGCAAACGACACATTGCTTGCAAGCCAGTCAGACAAATTCACCCTGCCGGACGACGCGGATGAAGCATATCTGCTTTTTGAAAACCGGGGTCAGGCCAATGGCGGTCCCGGCATGGAGAGGCTGAACGGCATCAGCTCGATCAGCATCGGCGGCACCAATGTCCCGTTCGAATTCGCCACGGGCGAACGCGCGCGCGGAATCCAGTTCTCCTCTGCGGATGTCACGCCACAGACCGGCGACTGGAAGAGTGTCGAAATTTCCACCAACGTTTCGCTCGCGCCAGTGGCTCTGCTCACCTGGTATCGCCTGACTTTCGCGCTGCCGGAAAAAAATCCCGCCATGTGGTTGCCGTGGCAGTTGCATCTGGAAGCCGGCGGCAACGGTTTTCTTTATCTCAACGGCCATTGTCTCGGTCGCTACTGGCAGGCAGGTCCGCAGCGTGATTTCTATCTGCCTGAATGCTGGCTTAATTCCAGTCCCGGCCAGCCCAACGTCATTGCGCTCGACCTGCGTCCCGTCAACAAGGGTGTGACGCTTCAATGCGCCGTTGTGGAGCCGATGGTTCAATTTGCCGAGAACCGGTGACAAATCCATCCGTCCGTTTGGCTTTCAGAGGCGAAAGTTCATCCGGCATTTGAAACCAATTTTCAACCGGCGCGACACGAATTTTTTTGCCACGCTGAAAAAAAAGCGACAGCGTCTGGAAGGTTGAAAAAAAGCGATCCGCCGGTTTCTCCAGAATTCGGGCCGGTTTTTTCCGCAACCATCGAAACGGCACGCGCCCTGCTAAAGCCATCGCGGGTGGGGGACACGCGCGCGCTTCGCCGGATTTGCCTGCAAACCGACGGTGACTGAAATGGAGGTGGCCGCCGGCTGCGGTTTGGTCTGATGCGACGCGCGCGTGCGGCGGGGCGGGAAATTTTCACGGCAGCACTTGTTCCCGGCGTGACACGTGCGTCTGCTTTGATTAATTTTTGCCCATGCAGCAAACCATTTTGACGCTTGGACATTCGCCAGATCCCGATGACGCCTTCATGTTTTACGCGCTTGCGAAGAATCTCATCCCGACTCACGGTTTTCATTTCCAGCACATTTTGCAGGACATCCAGACGTTGAACGAGCGCGCCACGCGGGGCGAACTCGACATCTCCGCCGTCAGCATCCACGCCTACGCCCACGTCTCCGACAAATACGCGCTGCTGCCCAGCGGCGCAAGCATGGGCGACGGCTACGGCCCGATGCTCGTCGCGAAAAACAAGTTTTCCCGCGAGGAAATTACGAAGAAAAAAATCGCCGTGCCGGGAACCATGACCAGCGCGTTTCTGGCTCTCCAACTCTGGCTCGGCAAACCGGCGAAGGAATTCAATTATGTCGTCGTGCCGTTTGACCAGATTTTTGCTGCCGTGAAAAATGGTGTTGCCGAAGTTGGTTTGATCATCCATGAAGGGCAATTGACATTTCAAAATGAAAAACTGGTCTTGTGCAAAGACCTCGGCGTCTGGTGGGGCGAACAAAATAACGGCCTGCCGCTGCCGCTCGGCGGCAACGTGATCCACAAAAAATTCGACCTCGCGACGCGCAAAAAGATATCCGACACGCTCACCGCGAGCATCCAGTTCAGCCTGGATCATCGCGCCGAAGCCGTGCAGCACGCGCTGCAATACGCCCGCGACATGGGACGCGACCTCGCGGACAAATTCGTCGGCATGTATGTCAACCACTGGACACTGGATTACGGCGACAAGGGCCGCGAATCCATCCGCCGGTTTCTCGGGCAGGCCTTCGAGCGCGGCCTGATTCCGCACCGGCAGGAACTGGAATTTGTCGCCTGACAAATCAAGCAAAATGCTCCTGTCCGAACATGACGGCGGTGCGATTCTGAAAAATAAAATTATTCGCGTATTTTCCAAGCCCAGCTTGTTTTGCCTGCTTTTGATCGCAACAACGCTGTTTGTTTTCTGGCCGGCCACGCGCTGCGATTTTCTGAACTACGACGATCCGGATTATTTCACATCCAATCCCAACGTCCTGTCCGGCCTGACTTCGCACAATTTCATTTGGGCTTTCACCACGGGACACGCCGGCAACTGGCATCCGCTGACTTGGATATCATTGATGCTGGATGCCCAGGTTTTCGGCAATAATTCCTTTGGCCCGCATTTCATGAACCTGATGTTTCATGCGGCCAACGCGGCTTTGCTGTTTCTTCTGCTCCGGCGGCTGACCTCGGCAACGTGGCGCAGCGCGTTCGTCGCCGCGCTGTTTGCGCTGCATCCGCTTCACGTCGAATCCGTCGCGTGGGTTGCCGAACGCAAGGATGTCTTGAGCACGTTCTTTGCGCTGCTTGCGCTGTTGAGCTATGCGCATTATGCAAAGGAAGGCCGCCAGAGTAGTTTTTGGTGCGCATTGGTTTTTTCCGCGCTGGGCCTGATGGCAAAACCGATGCTGGTCACGCTGCCGTTTGTGCTGCTGCTGCTCGACTTCTGGCCGCTGCAACGGATTTCAAATCACGGATTTCAAATTTCAAGTCTCCGGCGTTTGTTCCTGGAAAAGGTTCCATTCTTTGTGTTGAGCGCCATCTCCTGCGCCGTCACATTCATCGCGCAGCAAAAGGGCGGCGCGGTGGTGTCGCTGCAAAAGATTTCCATGCCGGAGAGGATTGAAAATGCCTTCGTTTCCTGCGAACGATATTTGGGCGAGACCTTCTGGCCGGACAATCTCGCCAATCCTTATCCGCATCCGGGGCACTGGGAATTGTCGCTGGAGATATATTCCGTGGCGCTGATTGCCGGGCTGTCGGCGATTGCCATCTTGTTCGCGCGCAAATTTCCATTTCTCCCCGCCGGTTGGTTTTGGTTCGTTGGCACTTTGATCCCCGTCATCGGCCTTGTGCAGGTCGGCGATGCGGCGATGGCCGACCGTTACACTTATTTTCCGCTCATTGGCATTTTCATCATTGTGGTCTGGAGCGCCGGTTTCACTTTTGCAAACTGGCGCGTTCCGAATTCGCTTGCGTATTTATGCGCGGCAATCGTTCTCGCCGCCTGCGCGATCCGGACGCGTGACCAGTTGGGTTATTGGCGAAACAGCGGGACGCTTTTCAGCCACACGCTCGCCGTGACGGAAAATAATTACGTCGCCGAAAACAATCTCGGCACATGGCTTTCAGCGCAGGGAAAAGTGCCGGAGGCGATGGAATGCTTCCGCCGGTCGCTGGAAATCAAGGCCGACAATCCAGACGCGCTCTACAATCTGGGCAACGCCTTCTCAAAATCCGGCAATTGGGATGAAGCGATTGCCGATTACCGGCAGGCGTTGCAAACCGCCCCCAACTCGGCTGACATTTTGAACAATCTCGGCTTCGCGCTGGCTGCGAAAAAGCAGCTCGCCGAAGCGATCTCTTGTTTTGAATCCGCATTGAAATTGAATTATGACAGCGCCGACACGCACAACAACCTCGCCACGGTCTATTTCATGGAGGAAAATTTTGACGCCGCCGTGAAACATTACCGCGAAGCCATCCGCATTTCGCCTGACAATCCGCAGCTTTACGCCAATCTTGGCGACGCGCTCGTCCGGCAAAACAACATTCCGGAGGCCGTGCAAAATTATCAGAAGTCGTCGCGGCTCAATCCGGGCGACGCCAGAATCCGGGGCAAACTACAGGCGCTCGGTGCGCAGCAATGAAACACACACAGCCAGCAATTGAAATTCAAGGTGCCGGTGAAAATGCTCCGGAGAACGGCGGCCCGTGTTCGTCTTTCTGGAATCGCGGCTGGGTTTTCGGCTTGTTCGTGGTTGCCGCCACGCTCATCGCCTACCTCCCGGTCTGGCAAGCCGGATTCATCTGGGACGACGATCTGCTGCTGACGGCCAATCCGCTCGTCAAAGACCCGCACGGCTGGTATCGCTTCTGGTGGACCACCTCGACGCCGGATTATTTCCCGGTCATGTCGTCAACCTTCTGGCTCGAATGGCGGCTGTGGGGAATGCACGCCGCCAGCTATCACGTCGTCAACGTGCTGCTGCACGCCGTCAATGCCATCCTGCTCTGGCGCGTGCTGGCATGGCTGGAAATTCCCGGAGCAAAACTCGCTGCGGCAATCTTCGCGCTGCATCCGGTCAACGTGGAATCCGTCGCCTGGATCGCGGAATTGAAAAACACGCTCTCAATGTTTTTCTTCGCGTGGACGCTTTTGTGCTATCTGAAATTCGAGGACACCAGCCTGCGGCGCTGGTATTGGATTTCCGTCGCGACGTTCATTCTCGCACTGTTGAGCAAGACGGCCGCCGCGCCGCTGCCGTTGGTTCTGCTGGGCATCGCTTGGTGGCGGCGCGGGCGCGTGGAATGGGGCGACATCGCGCGCAGCGCGGTTTTTTTCGGCGCGGCGGGATTGCTGGCGGTTATCACGATCCTGTTTCAATATCACAACGCCATCGGCCATGACATCGTGCGGACGGATGGTTTCTGGTCGCGGCTGGCCATCGCGGGTCGCGCGGTCTGGTTTTATTTTTACAAGACGCTGCTTCCGCTGGATTTGTCCCCGGTTTTTCCGCGCTGGCACCCCGGTGATTTGAACTGGATTTCCTTTGTGCCGGGAATTTTGCTGGCGGCGGGATTTTTCGTCTGCTGGCAATTTCGCGCGGCTTGGGGCAAACCGGTTTTGTTCGGCTTGGGCTATGCCGTCATCATGTTCATGCCGGTCCTCGGATTTGTGAACATTTATTATTTCCGCTTCTCATTTGTGGCGGATCACTGGCAATACTTTTCAATCATCGGGCCGATTGCGCTGGCGGCGGCGGGCATTACGATGGCTTTGGATTGTTTCGGAAAATCGAAAATCATGTTCGGCGGCGCGCTGCTGTTGCTGCTCGGATTTCTGACCTGGCGGCAGGCGGACATTTATCTCAACGCCACGACGCTGTGGTCCGCGACGCTCGTGAAAAATCCCGATTGCGCCGTCGCGCACAATAATCTAGGCTTCGTGCTGCTTCAAGACGGCAAGGTTGACGAAGCGCTGCCGCATTTCGAAAAGGCCGTGCTACTACAGCCTGACGACGCGAATGCCCAGAAAAATCTCGGCAGCGCGCTGCTTGAGAAAGGCCGCGTGGACGAGGCCATCGGCTATTATCAGACGGCGCTCAAATTCAAGCCCGACGACCCGGGGGCGCACAACAACCTTGGCTTTGCACTTTTCAAAAAGGGAAAAGTGGACGACGCCATCGCCGAATATCAAAGGGCATTGAAGCTCCAGCCCGGCGATCCGGGCGTTCATCACAACTATGGCCTTGCCCTTTACAAGGAGGGACTGGTGGACGAGGCGATGGCTCAATACCAGAAAGCGCTGGAATTGAAACCCGACGACGCCGAAGTCCTCAACGACATTGCCAGCGTCTTGAGCAAAACCGGCGACGAAGCCGGGGCCGTTCAACACTGGCAAAAGGCCCTGGAAATCCGGCCTCAATATTTGCCCGCGCAAAACAACCTTGCCTGGGCGCTGGCGACAGATCCCGACCCTGCGCTCCGAAACGGCGCGAAGGCGGTGCATCTCGCGCAGCAGGCGAACCAGCTTTCAAGTGGAAAAAACCTTCTGGTGCTCCGCACGCTGGCGGCGGCTTATGCCGAGGCCGGGCAATTCACCAACGCGCTGACGGTCGCCGGACAGGCGTTGCAACTCGCCGCGACTGAACAAAGTCTTCCGATGATCAAATCCCTTGAATCGCAGATGAAGCTTTACGAGGCAGACCAGCCATTTCACACGGCAGCCAAATCAGATTGAACCGCCAGCCATTCCGCCAGGCCCGGCAGCGGGGCGGACAAAACTTTTTGCACTTTGGAAATGTCCAGCGACGTGTCCAGCGCGCGCGGCGGCCCCGAAAAATCCATGGCTGAACCGGATTCGATTTTCGTTTTGATTTCCGGCCAGCGCTTCGCAAGCAATTGTCCGATCCGCCAGCGCGACAATTTTTCCGCGCCGGCGACGTTGTAAATTCCCACGCAATTTTTTTCAACGAGTTCCCAGACCGCGCGCGCCGTTTCAACCGCCGGAATCGGGCATCGAAATTCGTCCGTGAACAATTTCATGCCGGTGGAATTTTGGAGCGACAGTTTGAATTGCTCGTTGAAGCTGCGGTTGCCCGCGCGCGACACGCCATAATTGAGCGAGGTGCGGACGACAAGATGACGCGGATTTTTCAGGACAAGTTCCTCGGCGGCGGCTTTGGTCTCGCCATAAACGTGAAGTGGATGTGGCGTGTCGGCCACGGTGTAATTCCCTTTGCGCCCATCGAAAATCAAATCCGTGGAAAAGAAAACGAACTGGATTTCCGTCGACAATTCCGCAAGCAACCTTGTGGCTTCGACATTCACGCGCCGCGCGAGTGCCGGATTTTTCTGCGCCTCGCCGACGGCGGTGATTGCCGCGCAATGGATGACAAGCTGCGGCCGATCCTTTTGAAATTCACGTTTGACCGTTTCAAAATCGAGCATGTCAAATTGTTCGCGCGTCTGCGCCCGCACGCGCCAGCGCGAGGCAAATCGCGGCGCGGTCTGGATGAGATAATTTCCGATCAATCCGTCCGCGCCGGTGATCCAAACGAGACTATTATGGCGTTCCATCGGCGGCTGGCTTTTGCGGCAGGCGGCCGATCCACATGCCGGTGGCGGCGAAGTGCCATTCCAATTCGGGAATGTCCGGCGACCCGCCTGCACCCGACGCGCGGATAATCATGCGGTCGGCGGGCTGCATTTGTTTCACCCAAGGTTTGTAGGCCGCGAAGGCGTTGCCTCGGTTCCACTGGATTTTGCGGAGTGTTTCCAAATCGCCCGGACGCATCAACCCGGATTCAAAACCCAGGATGTAACGCCAGTTTGCCGTGGGATTTTTGTAAAAAGTCTCAAAAAACGTGTCCATGTCGGAATTATAAACAATCCCGCCGTCGCCGGGCAGCCAGCCGTCAATGCCGGGCGTTTGCGGCGTGATATATTCCGTCGTGAGATTCGCCGTCCAGCGGCTTTCATAGTCGCCGGTAAAGCCCAGAAAAACTCCGGCGGCAATTCCAATCGTGACGAGCAGCCGCCTCGGCGAATCGAACGAAAGATGATTCTCAAAATGCTCCTGCAATTCCAGCGCGACCCAGACCATGAACGCGGGCGTGCCGAAATCCCA
>CAYPTV010000049.1:0-11989 GCA_964413505.1 uncultured Bifidobacteriaceae bacterium
CGTCACGCGCGTCGGCAAAAATTATCCCGACGTGGCGCTCGACCACATGTTCGTGGACAACGGCGCGATGCAGCTCATGCTCAAGCCCACGCAATTCGACGTGATGCTGTGTGAAAACATGTTTGGCGACATCTTGAGCGACGAGGCAGCGGCGCTGGGCGGCTCGCTGGGCATGCTGCCGAGCGCCAGCCTTGGCGCGACGAATGGCAACCAGACGTTTGGCTTCTACGAACCCGCCGGCGGCACGGCACCGGACATCGCGGGGAAAAACCTGGCGAACCCCATCGCGCAGATTCTGTCGAGCGCGCTGATGCTGCGGCACAGCTTTGGCTTGAACGACGCGGCGGCGGCGATTGAAAATGCGGTCGCAAAAGCAATTGCAGCGGGCAACCGCACCGGCGACATCTATAATCCCAGCGAAACAAGCGCCAAGCGCGTCGGCACGCGCGAAATGGGCGATGCGATTGCGGCGGCGGTATGAAGCGGAAAGCCGAAAGAACCTTTGCTTGACTACATGGGTAGCACGGAACTGGCGGCGAATTTATTTCGCGCCACGCAGACAGAGGAAAAGTTGCGCTGCGAGAATGTGCGCAACAAGGATCAGGCCAATCGGATTCACGAGTCCGTAGGCCGCGCGGTGCGCCGGACGATTCACGAACTGGGCGGCACGATGCCGGAGAATCTGTCTGAAAGAGGCGGACTAGCAACCACGCTTAGATAAAAACCTAATCCGCTTTTTCGAGAAGGAAGGGGTTTCACGCCGGCTCCCTGGCTCGGAATTTCTTGACGAGGTTCGGAACGAGATCTAGCACGGCACCCCTGAAGCAGCATTTTAGCAGCGGCGTAGTCCTCGTTAAACGCAGCATCTGTGCAAAAGGCTATATGTTAAGAGCGGGCCGTTGGAAAAACTTCATGGTTTAGATTCTCCTGCGATGTTATTGGCTGGAAGAAAGCTTTCTTTCAGGGAATGCCATTGACAGATTTTACCTTATCCGCTTTTACCGCGTGATCGCGATTGCAATTATTTTGTTCAAATTTTACCAATAGCGAAATCTTGAAAGAAAACGCAGCCAAGCTCCGCTAGAGTCAAATCAATAAACCTTTCGTCAAGCCCATGTGCCGGAGGAATGGGTTATTAATATGAACAATCCTGCAAATACTAAACACATGAAAAATGCAATGTTTCTTCGTCGCGTGTCCCTTTGTGTCTTGTTGTTATTTTCAAGCCTTCCTGCCGCGTGGGCGGCCAACGACATCAAGGCGGATACCGCGTCAATGGCCGCCAACACGGCCAACTGGCTTAATGCTGATCCCGGCAGTGGCGGAACCGGCATTGTTCCGGCAACCACAGACATTGGCGAGTTTGACGGCACCGTCTCGGCAACCAGCCTGGCGAACATGACCTTGGGCGGAGCTAACCTGACTTTGGCGGGGCTTCAATTCGATGCCAGCATGGCCAGCCCGCTGACCATCGCCAGCGGCAACATTTTCACGAATGGCACTTCCGGCATTAACATGTCTGCGGCCATTACTAATGTGACTATCAATTGTGGTTATTCCGCGCCCGGCAACGTAACTTGGAATGTAGCTCCGAACACCACCTTGGCATTAAACAATTCGGTAGTAACCTTTAACCAAGCCGGTGCGCAGGTTCTTACCATTACAGGCGGGGGCATTGTGAATGTTCCCAACGCGGTTATCATACCCAATTTTACCGGCAGCGGCACTGGAATAAGTGCCAACCCCGAAATCCTCATAACGGGCAGCACCACTTTTAACGGCTTGGGAATCCTCATCCAGCGCGGTGGCGGATCATTTCAAAGGCCGTCATTAATCTCGCCGCCAGCGACGACTGCAAGTCAAGGCTTGGTTGTTGGAACAACAGGAGGAGGGGCGCAGCCCATCGTGAATTTGGGCACACTTTCGATTGGCGGCGGTTTCGGCAATGCCGCTGCCATGGGTCTCCTGAATGGCGGCACGCTGACGGTTGCCGGTCAGGTGATCGCCGGAAGTTCGGGCGGTGCTTCGAGCCGCTGGAATGAATTTGAAAACGCGGGCGGCACTTTTATTGCGAACGATCTGGCCAACGGTTTTATTGTCGCGCCAAACTTCTCCGGTGCCGCCCAATCCTCGCTGATTTACTTTGCCGGTGGAACCAACATCATCGGGAAAATATCTTATGGGCTGGCTGGCGACGCCCAGTCGGGCATCGGAGTCATGGTCATAAAAAATGCCGTAACCAGTTCTGCATTGTATGTGGGCAGCGGCGGCATCATCTGTCCCAACACCCACGGCTACTTGTATACGAATTCTTTGGTCAGCGGTGTATTGGGAGCCGCCACCAATTGGTCCAGTTCGCTTAACTTTCTACTGAACAGCACAACCGCCGCGCCCTTTACCATTAAGACAGCCGATGTCAATGGCGTCCCTCACAACATCACCTTGAGCGGGATCATTTCCGGTCCGATCTCAGCGGTAACACCTCCGGCGGGTCTCATTGTGACTGGCGGCGGCGTTCTTAACCTGTCCAACACGAACACCTATAATGGTAACACCACCATCAGCAACGGAATTGTTAATCTGGGTGCGGCTGAAACGCCGGGCGTTTCCGGGCCGCTGGGTGAACCGACGACGGTTGCTGGCAGCCTTCTTTTTGGCGGCGGCACGCTGCAATACTCCGCCGCAAATCAATTCGATTACTCCGGTCGCTTTGACAATGGCACGCTGGGGAACCAGCCCATCAGCATTGACACCGCCGGCCAGAACGTCACCTTTGCGACTGCAATACAAGGCGCTGGAACCAGTTTGACCAAGATAGGAAACGGCACCTTGACTCTCACCGCTGCGAATACTTACGACACAGGCACGACCATCAGCGGCGGCACGCTGAATGTCAACAATACCAGCGGCAGTGGCACGGGTTCGGGCAATGTCACGGTTAGCGGCACCGGCGTTCTAGCCGGCAGCGGAACGATTTCCGGCAGCGTGACTGTGACCAATGGCGGCCAGACACATCCCGGCGGCGTGACCACTACAATTGGCCAGAATCTGACCTATACCAACGGAGCCAGCGCAGTATTTGACCTGACTGCAAGTGCCGTTAGCAGCAGCAATGGCAAAATTGTTTTGAGCGGCGGCGGGAGCAGCACACTGTATTGCGGCACCAACATTACCGTCACCATCAACGTGACTGGCGCGGGTTTGGATACGCAAAATTACGCGCTTTTTAACTTGTCCGGCAGCGGCGCTGCCATCGCGGGCGCTTTCAATACCCTTCCGCATTTTACGGGAACCGCGTTGGCGCATCCCAGCTACTATTCCGTGCAGAACATAGGTGGAAATGTGGTTCTTCAGTATCAGTTCGTAAATCCGCCGACAATCACAAGCACGAACATCAGTCCGACCACGGTGCAGGCCAATCAAAACGTGACCATCTCCGCGACGGTGACGCCGGGCCAGTTGCCAATCAGTAGTGTGACAGTAAATTTGTCGCCGATTGGCGGATCATCAACTCAAGCGCTCATCAACACGGGCGGCAACAATTGGAGCGTCACGCTTCCCGTGCCAGCCGCAGCCTTCCCGGGGAACTATTCTTTGGCCATGACGGCGTCGGATACCGACAGTCCGGTCAATTCCAGCAGCAGCAGTGTTCAACTGACGGTTACGGGCGCACTAGGCGCATCGGAAACATGGAATGGCGGAGTCTTTGGAACTTCGCCTAACTGGAGTCAGAATGGCAACTGGATCAGCGGACTGGCACCCGGATTTGGCGACAATATCTTCTTCGCCGGCTCGACCGGCCCGACACCAGTGATGGATCAATCCTACAGCCTTGCCGGAGTGACGTTCACCAACGGCGCGGGTAGTTTCAACATTACCGCTTCCGGTGGCAGCGTGCTGACGCTGACCGGTGGTGCAACCAACAACTCTTCCGCCCAGCAAATCTTGAACGTGCCGGTCGTGCTTAACGCTCCGACAGTGACTGTCAACGATGCCAATTCCGCCGGTGTCGTGTTGGGCGGCGTGGTTTCCGGCCCCAGCAGCGATAGTTTAACGACATCTGGAAATGTAACTTTGAATAATGCGAATACTTTCGCCGGCACGACCACAACTGCGAGCGGCACATTGAAGCTGAATAATGCGGGCGCGCTACAGAACAGCACCTTGAATTATAATGGCGGCGGCACGTTAAGTTTTGGAACCCTGACGACGGCCTCGATTGGCGCATTGAGCGGCACGCAAAACCTGCCCTTGGAAAACACAACGCCTGCGCCGGTGGCCTTGAACATTGGCGGCAATAATAGTTCAAATGCCTACTCTGGAAATCTGACTGATACCGGCAATGGAGCCAGCTTGACCGTCTCTGGAACTGGGACGCAGACACTATCTGGCGTCAGCACCTACACCGGTTCAACCACCAATGGTGCCGGTAGCACTCTCATCATCGGCGGAGCCGGTCAGTTGGGCGGTGGAAACTATGCGGGTGCCATCAACAACTCCGGCACCTTGAACTATAACAGCACTGCCAACCAGATCCTGTCGGGAGTCATCTCCGGGGCTGGCGCGCTAAATCAGAACGGTGCCAGCACGCTATCCTTGAACGGTGTCAACACCTACAGCGGACAAACCGGCATCGGCACCGGCAGCACGCTCGCCATCGGTGGCGCGGGTCAGCTAGGCAGTGGCAACTATGCGCAAAACATCACTGACAATGGCAGCTTCAATTATAACAGCACGGCCAACCAGGTTCTGTCGGGAATCATTTCCGGAAGCGGCGCGATCAATGCCACTGGCACCGGCAAGCTTACCTTGAGCAGCGCGAACCCTTCCTTTACCGGCGCAACAACCACCGGCACCGGCTCCCAACTTCAGCTCAACAATGCATCGGCGCTGGCTGGCAGCGCGTTATATTTCAACGCTGGAGCCTTGACCTTCGGCAACGGAGTCACATTGGCCACCATTGGCGGATTGAACGGCACGAATAGCTCGGCAAATCTGGCGCTGGTGGATTCGGGCAACCCGGTCACTTTGATCGTAGCAAATGGCGGCAATTATGCAGGCATCTTGAGCGACGCTGGTCTGGGTGGTGTGCTCGTTGTGGAGGGAACCAACGAGACATTGACGGGCGTCAGCACTTTCAATGGCAGCATCAGCATTCTGGGGAGTGGAGATCAACTTGTCATCGGCGGCGCAGGACAACTGGGCGGCGGCAATTATGCCAACGTTCTTAGCCCTCAAACCGCAAACACCTTCGTCTGGAACAGCAGTGCCCCGCAGACCTTCTCTGGCACATTTATGTCGGCAGGATTTGAGGGCGGTGGCAGCGTCCAGATATTGGGAACCGGTCCGGTCACGACGACAACCGGTAACGCATTAAACGGCAGCGGCACGTTTACCATCGGCAGCGGCGCCACCTTCATCGTCGGCGGCGGCGGTCAATTGTTGGGCCAGAGCTATGCCGGTGCTTATGGTGAAGCCATGTCCATCTCCGGCATCTTCAGTTATAACAGTTCCAGCAACACGACCTTGTCCGGGGTGATTTCCGGCAATGGCGGTGCCATCAATGTCAACGGTCCCGGCACATTGAGCTTGACCAGTGGCAGCAGCACCTACAGCAACAGTGTTACCACCGTTACTGGAGGCATCTTAAGTTATTCGTCCGATCGGGCTGCTGGCGCGGTGCCGGGTTCTGCAACCACCAACATCTTCCTCAATGGCGGCGACTTGACGGGAACGGGTGCCTTCACCCTCAATACCAATCGCGACATCGGTGTTGGAGCGGCATCAGGTTCCGTCGGCGCGACTGCCCTGATAGACGCGACTGGAACCTTCACCATCGCCGGCAATCTTGTCTCCGCCGGCAACACGGGCATAATCAGTCTAGTGGTCAACTCCCAACCCGGCAGTGGCGGCACGGTGGCGCTGGCTGGTGCAAATACTTACACCGGCAACACGACCATTGCTGCTGGCACGCTTAGCATTGGCGATCCTGGCAGTTTTGGTCTCGGCACTTATGCGGGCAACATTACTAACAACGGCACCTTCGACTACAGCAGCAGTGGCTTGCAGACCTTGTCGGGTGTGATTTCAGATGGAGCAAACTCGACCGGTGCTTTGACTGTTGGCGCCTTTCCGCCTGCCAGCGGTAATCCTACAGGCATTCTGACACTTACAGGCACCAACACCTACACCGGATCCACCACCATCAGTGGCGGCACGCTTACGGTGGGCGGCAACGGCCTTCTGGGTAGCGGCACTTATGCCGCCTCCATTGACATCGAAGGCACTCTCAATTTCAACACCAAGAATGCCCAGACATTGTCTGGTGGGATTACCGGGGCTGGTGCGCTCAACCAGAATGGCACCAACAAACTCACCCTTGCGGGCAACAATACTTACTTCGGCCCCACCACCATCAACAATGGCACGCTCGCCCTCGTCGGCGACGGCGTAAGTTCAGGGGTCATCTTACAATCATCCATGATCACGGTTAATTTTCCAGGTATCCTGGATCCAACCGGACTGGCGCTCGATGGATCTCTGCACATAGGTGATCCCAATGCCGGTGAAGGCGCGCAAACGCTTTCAGGCAATGGCTCCGTAGTCAGCAATGTAGTCGTCGGCACTTACGGCATGTTGACGCCCGGACCACTCACGGGTTATGGGACTCTGACCGTGGGCAATCAGATCACGGTAGGGGACGTTGTTAATGGTGGCGGTGCGATCATCATCAACATAGACCATCCCGCTTCCGGCGCGATAAATGATTCAGTGACCGCACGCGGCATCACAATACTGACGAATGGAAGCGCGTTGCCGACATTGACCGTCAATCAGGGGACCAACGATCTGCAAACCGGCGATATTTTCCATTTATTCAACATCGCCGGCAATTCTGGAGTTTCCACCCTGACCAACCTCTCGGTGACCCTGCCTGCGAGCAGCCCTGATAGTTTGTATACCTATGTATGGAACACCAACAACCTTGCCGTCAATGGCACGCTCATACTGGTCGCCGGTGCGCCGGCCCAGGCGTCCGCTCCAGTGGCCGGGTTTACGGCCTTGACCTCCACGAACATCTTTGCCACGCAGTCGGTGGTCTTCACGAACACCTCATCCGGCAGCTTCACGAACTCCGCCTGGAGCTTCGGGGATGGAAACGTGGCGAACCTCTCCGGCGCAAACGTGAGCAATAACGTAAGCGACACCTATAACAATGTGGGCACTTACATGGTGCAGTTGATTGTAACCGGCGCGGGCGGATCAAGCACGAATACTCAAGTGAATTACATCGTGGTCAAACCCAAACCTATGCTTGGGAAGCCGGTGTTATCGGGCGGAAACTTTGAATTCACAGGCATGAACGGGCCGGCTGGAATGCAATACCGGATATTAGCCTCGACGAACGTAGCGTTGCCGCTGGCGAGCTGGACGCCGGTGCTGACAAACACGTTTGGAAGCGATGGCAGTTACGGCTACACTAATGCAGCGCCGACAAACAAGGCGAATTTCTTCCTGCTCGTCTCGCCGTGAGGCGGCTGAAGATTCGAAATCGAATAATTGAATTAAACTAAAGCGGGGATGTCTGGGTATGACATTCCCGCTTTTTCACGGAAGACACATTAGCTCAAGAATCCACGAATATTTTTGAACTTTTGGCTTACAATGCCACGAACTTTGTCCACTTCACATTCGACTTCGCTGATTTCAGGGCGGTTTCGACAAAGGCCATGCCGTAGACGCCGTCGTCAATCGTCGGAAAATCATATTTTCCACCGCGCTTGCCAACGAGGTTCGCGCGGATTGCGGCGACGGCTTCGAGATAAATGTTCGCGAACGCCTCGATGAACGCCTCGGGATGGCCGGAGGGCAGGCGTGTGAATTTTTTCGCCCCGTCGCTGACGTAAGCATTTCCGCGCCGGAGAATTTTTGCCGGTTCGCCTTTCGGTTGGAAATTCAGTTCGTTCGGATATTCCTGATGCCACGCAAGCGAACCTTTCGTTCCATAGACGCGAATGTTCAAATTGTTCTCCTCGCCGCAGGAAATTTGCGAACAATGCAAAACTCCCTTCGCATCGCCGTGGTAACGCAGCAGCATGTTTGCGTCGTCCTCCAGTTTGCGGCCTGGAATAAAAGTTGTGAGATCCGCGCAGAGCGATTCAATTTCCAAGCCCGTGATGTAACGTCCGAGATTTTCAGCATGTGTGCCAATGTCGCCCACGCAGCAGGTCGCGCCGGTGCGTTTGGGGTCTCCGCGCCACGCGGCCTGTTTGTGTCCGTTCGTTTCGAGGCGGTCGAGCAGCCATCCTTGCGGATATTCGGCGACGACTTTCAAAATCTTGCCGAGCCTCCCGGAGCGCACGAGTTCGCGCGCCTCTTTCACCATCGGGTAGCCGGTGTAATTGTGAGTGAGCGCGAAAATTTTTCCTGATCGGCGGACGATTGCGCGCAATGCCTTCGCCTCTTTCAAATTCAAGGTCATCGGCTTGTCGCAGATGACATGAAAGCCATTTTTCAAAAATGTCGTGGCGACGGGCGCGTGTAAAAAATTTGGCGTGACGATGGAAACGAAATCAATCCGTTCGCCCGGCGGCAGTGCGGCTTCGCGTTCCGCCATTTCCGTGTAGCTCGCATAGATGCGTTTTGGATCCAGGAAAAGTTGTTCGCCGGTTATCCGCGAATTATTTGGGTCGGCGGAAAAACACCCGGCGACGAGTTCAATCTGGCCGTCAAGGTTCGCTGCCATGCGATGCACCGCGCCGATGAAGGCACCCTGGCCGCCACCGACCATGCCGTAACGAAGTTTGCGTTTTAACGCCATAAATTATTTTTTCTTTGAAAAAGCTTCGTCAAAAGCTGCTGTGTTCGGGATAAAATCCAGCTTGCGGACGAAAGCGCAGCTTTCCGTCGCGCCGCGGACGCGATCCATGCGGCCATCCTCCCATTCCACTGAAAGCGGGCCGCGATAGCTGATGTCGTTCAGCGCAACGATGATTTCCTCGAAATTGATGTCGCCGCGACCAAGAGAGCGGAAATCCCAGAAGCGTCGCGCATCGCTAAAATCCGTGTGGCCGCCGAACACGCCGACGGTCCCATCGCCATGTCCCCACCACGCATCTTTCATGTGCGTGTGGAAAATGCGGCCGCCGAATTCACGGATGAATTTCACATAATCCACGCCTTGATATCCGAAGTGCGACGGGTCATAATTGAAACCGAAACGTGGATGATGCTTCACCGCTTCAAGAGCGCGTCTGGCCGAGGCGATGTCAAAGGCGATTTCCGTCGGATGAACTTCGAGCGCGAAATTCACGTTTTCTGTTTCAAACACGTCGAGGATCGGCAGCCAGCGCTTTGCGAAATCGGCGAAACCTTTGTTGAGAAATTCCTGGCTCGTCGGCGGAAAAGCATAGAGTGCGTGCCATATGCTTGAGCCGGTAAAGCCGTTGATGACGGCTGGGAACTCATTTTTTGCCCCGGGCCTGGCATTGAAAAATTTCCGCGCGGCGCGGGCGGTGGCCTTTGTTTTTTCGGCGGCACGCTGGCGGACGCCTTCGGGTTTGCCATCGCCCCAAACGTCGGCGGGCAAAATTCCTTTGTGCCGTTCGTCAATCAAATCACAGACGGCCTGCCCGACGAGATGATTTGAAATCGCAAAACATTTCAGCCCATGCTTCGCGAGCAGCGCCCATTTCTTTCTGACGTAATCCGGTTCAACGAGCGCGCGATCCGGTTCAAAGTGATCGCCCCAGCAGGCGAGTTCCACGCCGTCGTAGCCCATCCTTTTGACGAGCGGCAGCAGTTTGACAAGCGGAAGGTCGGCCCACTGGCCGGTGAAAAGTGTGACGGGTCTTGGCATGATAAACAGGGTTTGGACGGACTGCTCATATTTGTGGACGCCTTATTCAAACAAAAGTTTCAATGTTTTTTGCAAAGGCCCGTGAGTATTGCCGGACGGCGAAAAGTTTTCTTTCAAGAAATGCCATTGGCGGATTTTATACAATCAGCTTTGGGCGATTGCTTCCGCCAGTCGCGCGGGGAACAGTTGAGGCGCTGATGAAAAACGGTGGCGAAATATTGACTGGACTGGAAACCGCAGGCGAATGCGACATCGGTGATGTTCATTTCCGGACTTTTGACCAGCAACTCGGCGGCGGCGTCCACACGGCAGCGGGTGAGATATTCCACCGGCGAAACATTCGTGATCTGGCGGCAATACGCGGCAAAACGGCTGCGCCCAAGGCCGCAGTTTTTGGCCATGGATTCCAGCGTCCACGGTTCGTCGAGGCGGCGGGGCAGTTCTTTCAGAAAAAGCTGGATGGCGCGTTCGCTGCTGGAAAGACTTTCATCCAGATGCGGCTTGCGATGTTCGAGCATTTCGGCAAGGGCGATGATAAATTCATTGATGAGAATTTTGAGGCGGGCGATGGTTTCCGGATTGGTCGCACCGAGAGTGGCGGCCTTGCCAAGTTTGCGGTAACAGCGGGCAATTTCCTCGTCTGCGTGCCAGACGGGTTGTTCATTGTGCCGTAGAATTGTGGTGAGACGTTGAAGTCCGCCGCGCGGATACAGCAACCACGGCGGCCAAACCCAGGTCTGATTTGGCCGGCGGACGCCCACATCAATGATGAGCCAGTGAAAACGTGACGCGAGAACATTTGGATTGCCGACGCGATGGCGTTGCCAGGGGCGGGTAATCGTCAAATCGCCGGGCTTGAGCAGAAATGAGCGTCCACCTTCGAGGATAAATGGCACCTGCCCGGCTTCGACAAAGGAAAATTCCAAGCCTTCATTGCGATGCCAGTCAAGCCCCCACGACTGGTCGCGGGCTGCATCCCAATAACCCGTCAGGCAAAGTTCGCGCAAATCATTTTTGGGCAGGCGTTCGCCGGGATAAGTCCTTCGCCCCAATGCCGCCAGCCGCACCGAGCCGGCATCGGCGGCTTGTTTCAACGGCTCGCATGAGTCGGCATGAAACAACTGGCTGGGCGAACGAAAAGTGGCGGAGCGCTTCATGGCTGCAATTATTTTGTTCAAATTTTACCAATAACGCAATCTTGAAAGAATATGCAGCCAGGTCTAATTAAAGTCAACCATCAGCCTTGATTAAAATATGCCTGCACAGATGATTTGCCGTTCACATTTGAAATTGAAAAAACGAAAAGCATTCACCTTGATTGAACTGCTTGTGGTCATCGCCATCATTGCGATCCTGGCGGCAATGTTGTTGCCCGCGCTGGCCAAGGCGAAGTTGAAAGCGCAACAGGCGCAGTGCTTGAGCAACATGAAGCAGATGCAACTTTGCTGGCAGATGTATGCCGACGACAATCAGGACGCATTGGTGAGGAATAACACCAAAGATCCAAATTCATGGATCAATGGGACGGCAGCCATAGGAGACATGAGCAGCCCGACGGGTGCCACAAATCTTGCGGGTTTATCCAGCGGACTTCTTTTTACTTACAACAAGTCATATGGCATTTACAAATGCCCTTCCGCGCGCGGGCCGACAGTGAACACGCAAAATCCTGGTCAAACACGGTCTGGTTTGGACGGGTCTTTGCTGGTCAGAACCTGTTCCATTACGTCCCGGATGGGCAACCAGCCGACCCCGCCGGGCAATCAGACGCTGATGAATTCTCCCAGCCTGCCGAACGGGCAAATCCTAAAGTTGAGCGACATAAAAAATCCAGCTCCGGTGAACGCTTCGGTTTTTGTTGACGAATCCGTGACCACGATTGACGACGGTTTTTTTGAGATGGACAATTATCAGGGTTCGGGCACCAATCCGAATTGTTATGGCAACTCGCCCAGCCTCCGCCATGGCGGAACCACCATGACACTCTCATTCGCCGATGGACATGTGGGAGTGATGTCTTTCAATGAAGGTGAAAAGGAAACCTTCCTACAGGGCGGGGCTACGGTTCCCGCCTCGCAGAAGCCCGACTGGATTAACTTTTATCAGACGATTTATCCTTATCCATGAAAT
>CAYPTV010000050.1:0-11887 GCA_964413505.1 uncultured Bifidobacteriaceae bacterium
TGGGCGACACTGGGAACCCCCGACAAATCGGGAACGTCGGGGCCTAGCGTTTGATTCACCGGAATGAGTATGTCCTGGCTCATCTGATAATCGTCAAACGTCAGCGTTCCGGTCGTGGTCACGGCGATGCCGTCGGTGGACGGGACAATCTGGCTGGTGACAGTCTGCGCAAAAGTGGTCAGGTTGGTCAGGTATGTTGTGGAAGCGCCGCCCGAACTGACGGTGCCTGGTGGATAGTTAGTGGATATGGATGTAAAGATGCTTCCAACAGGCGGGTTGGGGGCCGGTATGGCGGTCGTGCCGGCGCCTAAATTTTTAGTCACAAAAGTGGGATTGTTTGTGTAATCGTTCTCGATGGAACTGAACGTCCCGCTGACGACGCTGTTGCTGGAAGAGCCGATGTAGAGGGGAGACTGGATACCGTTCGTATAAATGGCGTTGGTGATATTTAGATACTCAACAATCATGTTGGTGACATCAATGTTGGTGAGATCCTCGTCGCCATTTGTGGGATCAATGTAAGCCAAGGATATGTTCGTCCCGAAATCCACCGCCAACTGCTCGTTCGTATAATCGAATTCCTGATTGGTGTAAGTATTGCCAAATGCGTCGGTATAGATCTGGCCGTTACCAGGGGTGACGCCCGTGGTTATGTTGGATGCAGTCACGAAGCTGAAAATGTTGGTCGTGAAAATCTCCTGGGGAATGCCCAATAAATTTGTGAAGCCGACAACCGTGTTTGTGAACGTGGTGACAGCCGGCGGGAACGGAATCACAACCTCGTCATAAGTCCCGTTGGTGGACACGGTGTTTGCGAGCATCAGACCGTTATTCACGGTATATGTTCGCATGGCATTTGTGTAGGCACCCGGGATGATATATTCCTTGTAGCCCCCGTCATAGTATCCAAAATGGTTCGAGAAAACGTAGTAGGTCAGGATGTCGTTGGTGATGGACGGCACCCCGTTGCTGCTTATGTAAGTCACCGTTATGTCCGTCGTGAAACTGTTCGTATACAAATTATTGGTGTAATTGATGAAATTGGTGGTTGAAAACTGGTAGTCCACCAATGCCCTGCCGACGGACGGACCCGAGCGCGTCACGGTCAGGCGCGCGCCGATCAGGCTTTCGCTCGGCGTGTCGCCGAAAGTATTGCCGTCGTTGGGTTCAATGGGAAAAGTGGAATCCCTTTCGCTCACCACATAATTTGCCGAGGTGAACTTGAACGTGCCCGATGAAATGACCGGGATGCTGCTCATCTTCCAGTTAAGCACCACATCGCCAAAGGCGGAGAACACATCATCCGCATTTCCGTCCACGGAAATAAAATAGGTCATGCCCGCCACAGCCGTAAAACTCAACTGGCTGGTAAAATAATTCGTGTCTCCGCCGAGGTTGAACCCGTTGTCATCATCCGCACCGACAAAGGTTATGCTCGGATCGCCAAGCCCGTTGTTGGGCAGACTGCCTGAATAGACCGCCAGCACCGTGTCAAAATGACTGCCGATGGTGTTGAACTGCACCGTGCCGTTGGTCGGGGCCGTCCACTGATACCAGACTGAATTGGTGACATCCACCAGACCGTCATCATCGCATAAAACCGGCGTCGGCTCGTTGGTCTCCATGGTTGCCAGCGTGTTGTTGACGCCATTGGTGGTGCCGGAAAAGCCGGTGATCGCGAAAGCGTTGGTGAAAAAATCATTGGCGGGCGGCAAAGGAAGCGCGCGCGCGACGTTGACCGTCACGCCCAGCAAAAGGCACAACAACCCCGGCTTCAACAGGCCGGCGCTCCGCAGAATCCAACACAGGCTGCGGCCCGCAAATTTTTGCATTTTCGTTTTCACAAGTTTTATCACTGGCTGCGGCGGGGCGCGCCCCGCCGGACGTTCTTCCAACAAATCATTTGCCTGTCAATAACCGTTCGGACCCGTCAGCCACGGCTGCACCACCACCCGGTAATATCGAGGCTGCGTCAAATTGACCGGATCCAACACCGAGATGTTGGTCGCCGGAGACGGATAATTCGTCAAGACAAAACCGGGATTTGCCAGCCTCACCGGGTAATTGCTCGAGGCGAATGTTGCATTTGTAATTGGCAAATTGGTCGAGGCGAAAGTGAAATTTGTAATCTGCATCCAGTTGGTCGAAAGCAAATTGGTCCGGTAATAAACGTAGTTGGTCGCCAGCGGAATGGTCATCCACGAAAGCTTCACGGACAGCGGCGGCACATTGGTCAAGGCCTCCGTGAAGTTCAACTGGCTCGCCAGGAAAAACGGCGTCGGGTCGCTGGCATTGTTAACCCCGTTTCCGTTCGAATCAATGTCCGGACTCGACGCCAGCGCGGCATTGACGGCGTTTGTCATGCCGCCGGAAACAATGTTGGTATAGCTGAAATGCCCGGCATAAGACGGAACCCAGATGAGCCGGCCGTTATTCTGGCCGTTAAACCGGCTGGCCTGGTCAATTTTTTCCGCGACGGAATTCCCATTCATATACGCCTGCGCGAAATAAACCACCATGTTTGAATTGATTTTCAATTTGCTGAAGTTATAACTGGACTCATTGGTCGCCGTGCCGTCGAATTCAAGATAGTCCACATACATCGCGTTGCTCACGCCGGTGCCGCTGAATACGAATTCGGGGCCGACGCTTGAACTCTGCCCGTTCAAAATCAAACGCCCGATCGCCGCATTGTTCGAGAAGCCGGCGGTGGTGGCACCGTAGTCATTGCCCGCCCAGGTGAAGTTGTATTGGACGTTTGCCGGCGCGATGTTCGTGATCGTGGTGCCGAGCAGATCGCCATTCGTGGGATTCAGCGGCAGGCTCAATCCTTTTCCGTTGTTGATGGCGGTGGCGCCGACCGTCCAGATGTTGCCGTTGGTCAGGCTCGTTGGCCCGGACGGTATTTGATCAGTCACAAGGTTTGTCGCGACGAGCGTCAGCGAGCGTCCGGCGCTCAAGACCACATTGCTGGCCACCAGCGCAGAAGTGCTGATGGAAACATCGCCGCCGGCGGAAAGCACCAGATTGGTGAGCACCGCATTTGTGGATTGCTGCAACGTGAATGGGGCGCTGGCAGAGAAAACATTTGAAAATGTCCCGCTACAGTTAAAATTGCCCGCCCAGATTTGCGCGCCCGCATCCATGATCAGGCCTGTGCTGATGAAGTTATAGTAAGGTGACTGCGAACTGCCGAATGAGGCGATGTTCAGAGTCCGGATGGCTCCGTTGTTGGTCAGGTTGCGCACGTTCGGCACCGAGTTGGCCCATACAATGGGAACCGATTGCAGGTTCAATTCCCCATCCTGCGACCCGACGCCGCCAGTGTTCAAATTCTGACTCAACGTGAGATTCGTCGCGTCAATGGAAAGTTTTCCAATGATGTTGAACGTGTCGCTGACAACCAGGTTTGTGGCATGCAGCGTCAAATTTTGAACCACCGGCACCGTGGTCGGCAGCACATCGCTGTTGACCAGCAACACATGATACATATTGGTGTTGCCAAAGGCGTCAACGCTTGTCCATCGCGCGCTGTAAACCTGGATTGGTCCGTTCCAGTTTGGAACCGACGGCTCCAGCAGGTTGCTGACGCTCAAAAATCCGTTGGTTACGCCGAGGCTTATGTCGGAATACGGCGAGAAAATAGCCGCATTTTGGCTGCCATTAAACTGGTTGGTGGCCGTCAACTGCATGTAATTGGCCCCTGCAATCTGCGCCAGATTCAAATTCAAGTCGTGGCTGGCGTTGATCTGGATGCGTCCGAGCGAATTGCTCAACGCGCCGCTTGGATTTGTCAGGCTGGCATTTGTGGCCACCGTGGTTCCAATCATCTGCACGCTATCGTAGGCAAAATCGTTGGTGATGCCGCCGGGAGGGAATGTGCCGAATGGCAGGCCGGATGCCGCAGGCGGCCCAAGGTTAAAGGGCCAGTTCGCAAGCCATGCATAATTCACCGGATCAACGACGACTTGAAGGTTCGTGATTTCGCCAAAGTCATCCTCAAGATACATATTATCGGTGGTCTGCGCCCCGGTCGCCGGGTTGACATAGGAGCCCGTCCATCCTACAAGGATGTCATCAAAAAAACCCACGCCGAAACCAAAGTTAATGCTGGTGTTAAAATAGACATTGTTCGTGACACTGGGAATGGGATTGCTGATGAAAACCACGCGCACCAAGTTCAGGTTCGTCAAAAGCGCCGTGGTCTGGACATAAGCCGTGGCGTTCTTCAAACCCAGATAAAGCGGGGGAATAAAAATATCCGAGACCGGGTTGGGAAGCGCAAAATCAGTGAACGGGTCTATGAAATTTGTTTCATGGCCGACCGCAGCAGCCAGAACATTATAATTCAAAGGAATTTCAAAAGTCACTCCTGGAAAACTGTTGGAGAGCACGTTATACAATGTGTCCAGATTCTCCACGTTAAGCTGGCTGCGGGAAAGGTCAACGCTCTGGCCGGTGAATTGCATCAGCCCGTCCTCGCCCAGCGTGACCATGCCGGGGTTTATGATGTTGGTCGCCCAAGCGGTGAACTCTCCGGCGGTGAACAAGGAAAAGAAGGTGTCACCGGTATCAGTGACCGAATTGACCCGGATGGTGCCCGGATTATAAAAAGTGCCGGCCATCTGGTGGTCATTCACATTCGTGGTCTGCGTGTCAAACAGGAAGCCGCAGCCGGGAGCGATGGTGAGGAAAATGCCGTTTGTCGAAAGCGGGGCATTGGCAATCATCAGCCCGTTGTTGGTGTAGTTGATGGTGTTCCACGTCTCAAAAATTTCAGGGTTGGCCGTGGCTGCCGTAAAATTGATGGTGAACTGGTTCTCATTGTCAAAAGCGGTGGCGTCAATCATTGGCGGAGGATTGCCTGGAACCGTATAATTAAATACTTGTCCAATTTGATCTGCCGGCGGCCAGATGGGATCCGTCGCCAGCGCCGCGCGCGCCAGCACCAGGCTCAACACAGCGCAAAGCAACGGCCATTTCACCAGCCCGTTCAAACGGCCCGCCGCAAATTTCATGGGTTGAATGCCGTTCATGGAATCTAGTTGATGATGATTGTATATTGCCATTGCACGGTTCGGAACAAAGAATCGGTCAGTTGAAGGATGAAGTCAAATGTGCCGGACTGCGTCGGCGTCCCGGAAATCGTCCCGCCCGATGACAACGTCAATCCCGGCGGCAATGTTTCCGTGCCCACCGGCGTCCACGACCATGCGAACGGCGGCTGGAACGAACCGCCCGTGGCCGTGAAAGTCACCGGCCCATAGAAAACGCCATGCGTGCCGGCAGCCAGGGCTGCCGGAGAAATCTGGACGATGATCTGGTTCTCAAGATTGGCGATGCTTGTGCCGTTGGGATAAACCACCGGATCGTTGGTCGAACTGTCGAACGACGCCCAAGCCATCGTTGGATATTGTGTGAGCTGGCTCAAAAACGCGACCGTTCCAGCGGTATAAAAATCAATAGGGCCATTCCTGAAAGCCGTGCCGATTCTGTTGTAATTGAAAGTCACCGGCGAATTGATGACTCCCGGACCGGCCAAGCCGGGCAGTATGTTGCCCTGGTCAAAATTGATGTTCCGCGAAACAGATCCATTGAACGTATTTCCCGCGATAAAATTATCTGCGTTCATCAGGATGTCCGGCTGCGTGATGACCCGCTGGAAATACTGCGTCGCCGCCTGGCTGTTTGTCACCGCCACCATCGTGTAATAGTTCGTGATGGGCTGGAAGAACTGGCCGATGAGCGAATCATAATTGGCCCGGACAAACTGCACGTTTTCAATCCCTTCGCGCAAACCCACGGTGTTGGCGGTGCTGGCACAAACAATCGGCTTCGCGAGGAATTGGTGCGGCGTGAACGAGGTGATGATGGTTTGCGTGGCAACAAAGCCGAGGTTGTTGGTGGCCGTGGTGGTTGTATTGGTGGCTGATGCAATGACGTTGGTGGTGTAAACCGTGGGGCCGGTTATCATTGATCCCGGAATAATCTGCAACCCGCACAGGCCGGGCGGGATGAGGAAAAATTCGCCTGACGGCGAGCCAGCCACGGTGACGGTTTGAACTGTGGTGTTTGTGACCGGCGGACTGCCATAAGGCGCACCGACTTGATTTCCCAAAGAGACGGTCACCAACGTGACCGTGGTGTTTGGGGAATAGTTCAACGCGATGCCAGCGCCGTTGATGATGTTGGGATTGCCGGCCAGGTTGCCGTTGGTAATGACGTTGCCAAAGACGTTTGAATAAATCTGTTGATAAACGCAGGTGGGGCTGTTCGTCACGAAGACAGACACCAGCGGACTGGGATAAGGCGCGCCGATTTGATTTGTGAAATATGTGGTGACAGTCTGGGTGCAAAGAGGAGCAAAGGTGCTCGTGGAATTCGGGAGAACCACCAGACCCGGATACAGTGCCGCGAGAGTCGCCGGGGAATTTGTCACTGAAGCCGCCAGCAGAGCTCCCAAGTCTTGGGTTGTAATTACTTGCTCCGCCGTGCCGATGTTCGTCGTCAACAGCAAGGCTCCCGCCCCGGATGTTTCACGGACGATGTTGTTTGAGGTCAAAAGATATCGCAACCCCGCCACGTCATCAAGAGTCAGGCCGGTGTAAAATCCGCCCACCTGCAACCCGCCGCCGCTGCTGAACAAAGCCCCGCCAAAACCATCGCCATCGTTCGCCGCCACGGAAGTATATTCCTCATTCAGCAGATTTACCGAGAACGGCACCGTGTAAGCCAATGGATTTCCTCCGGTGCAATTTTCGACAATGTAATAACTGTAAAGATCGTCGTTGACGTAGGGAGAATATTGAACCTGGTTCAGAGGGCTGGGGTTGATGCCATAATTTCTTTGAAGCACCAGGTATTCCGTGGTGAGCGGACAACCCGGTGGCACAACACGTTCTGCCAAAGTCCAAGTATATCGTTCAGGCTGGGCCAAACCCATCTGCTCAACCAGCAGATGCAGCGTCACCGACTTGATGTCCGTCAGAAAAAGTGTCTGCGCCTCAAAATTGAAATGCTGTGAGCTGAACGGAAACTCCGAAAGACTGCTGCTGTAACTGTCAACATTTGTCAGGCTGTTCATGATGGCATAGGCTGAATCCGCCGCACTGGCACCTGTCGGGCCGAAGAAGCCCAAAAAATTCGCGTCGTAGGAATAATAGAGCGTCGGCACATTGCGCCGGTATCCTTCGCCAATATTTTTCGGGCCGCCGATGTCCCCCAAATACACCGGACCGCCGGGGCTGAATTGACTGCTTTCATCCAAATATGCGTAGCCATAGCCAATCACCCCCGTCTGCCACGTATCACCGCCATTGGCAAGCGGCCCGAGCAGGGCAAAGCCCCACGAGACCTGCGCGCCAGCCGCAAGAAAAATCATCCACAAAAATCTGTTAATCATTTGCCTCATACAAATTCTTCATCAACGCAGGAGGAGCAGGCGGTAAAAACCCGCCGGGCTGCCGCCGACATAAATCGAATCGCTGTAGCCCGCCGCAAACCGCGGCGCGCCCAGATTGCTCCACGCCGCCGTCAGGTTCGTTCTTACCTGGACCTGATACGTCGCACCCGACTGCGTGTTCCAGCTCAGGAACATTCCCTGCGACGTGCTGGTCAGGGTTGTTTTCAGCCAAGTGGACGGATTTGCCGGGTTGCCGCCGCTCAAGAAAATCTGGAGAAGCGTAGGACCGCCCGGCACCAGCACAGTGTTTGGCGCGGGCCAGTTGTAAGTGGGAACGCCGCCGACAAATGACACGGTCAAACTGCCATAATAAGCCGTCATCCATTCAAATGGAATGCCGCCCCAGCTTTGCCCGCCCCAAGTCGTGCCGCTGGTGGAAGGCGACAGCGGAGAGCGACCGCCGGTGGTCGTCACATAATCCACCTGGAAGGAATGCGTGCTGCTGTTTGTCAGGCCGTTCGCCGCTGTCATCGTCCAGGCATTGCTCGTCGTCAAACCGGCCGGAGTCGCCGCGCCGTCCACATACACCTCATAATTGGAAATTGAAATTCCCAGCAGCGGCGGCCATGAAACCACCAGTTGCGGCTGATACATATTGTTGCTCACCACGAACGGCGCCCAGACAAACGGCGCTGGCATCTGCTGCAAAATCGCCGCCACGTTGACATAACGCTGCGCGAACAAATCAAAGTTATACGGGCTGCCGGTGTAGCTGGTCCAGACCACCAAAAACTGGTCTGCGCCGTCCGAAGTCACAACCGGCTGCATCTGCTGGCCGATGGTCGTCGTGTTGACCAGAAACTCGCCGCCCACTGGCGCGACACCGTGCAAAAATTGTCCATAGACTCCCTCGCGCGAACCGTCCTGCCCCAGGCTCGTCCACGTCACCATATAATCCGTGTCGATGGCGCTGACGCGCGGCGCGTATTGATCCCCGTAAGCATATGCGTTCACGAGCGCGACCGCGCCGCCGACGCCGGTGCTGGAAAATGACCGCGCATAAATGTCCCAGCCGTTGGTGTAATTCACCGTGTCGTGGGCCGTCCAGACAATCAAAAAGCCGCCGTCCGAAGCCGCCGCGATGCTTGGCTCCGCGCAGGGATTGGAATTGGAGTTGACGAGAAATTCACCGGTGGTTCCCAGGCCGTTGATTGCCGGAACGCCGTTGCCGTCATAAAACCGCGCATAGACATCCGCGCTGGGAGTCGTCGTGGCGTTAAGCCCGGCGGCGGTGTTGGTGGAGCCGGGCAGGACAGCCAACCTGTTTTCCTGTTCGGAAATCCAGACGACCACAAATCCCCCCCCCTTCAACGCTGCAACCGCCGGACTGCGCTGGTTGTAGGATGTGAACTGGTTGATCAAAAACTCGCCACCGATTTTCTGGCCTGCCGGCGAAAGCATCTGGCCATAAACATCCAGCAGGCTGTTGGAACCGGCTTGGTCAAAGCTCGCCCAAACAACAACGACGTTGCTGTTGTTGAGCACGGCGACGGCAGGGTTGATTTGGAAATAATTCGTGAAGGTGTTGACCGATATGTCGCCGGTTGTCGTCCACGTGTTGGTCGGAGTGAGAAAGCGCGCATAAACGTGCTGGTTCAATCCCTCCACGCCACCCTGCCAGACGAACACCGCGCCGCCGCCCTTGAGCAGCGCCACGCGCGCGTTTTCCTGGTCGTTGGTGCCTGTGACATTCACCCGGAACGGACTCAACGAGCCGGACAGCGTGCCGTTGACCTGCTCCGCGCTCACGCCCCATCCGCTGCCGTCGGTGGCGTTGTCCTGCCACACGATGAACCCGCCGGACGGCGTCAGCGCCGCGTCTGGATAAACCTGGTCTCCCAAGAGGGAACCCACCACGGCATATTCAGTGCCATTCGGGGCATAGTAATTCGTCTGGCCGAAAACGGCAGCGGGCATCGCGAGGAACAACCCCCAGCAAAAGCAAACAACAGCCCTGCGGGCAAACAATAACGGCATCCACAAGTGTAACCCCGCCGGAAATTTTTGTCCAAAAATAATTTTGAAAAAAAGCGTCCGCCACCGCTCATAAGACAGCGGCGCGGCCGAATTTTCAATCCAATCTTTCAACTTCATTTTTTCCTGGTCACAAAATTTTCTATATTAAAATCTCCTGCCGCCCGTGCGCCGCATTTTCCAGCGCCTCAAGCATCCCCTTGAATCCCCACCGCCGATACAGCCCGCGCAGCCGCCCGGCGTCCGCCGGCTTTTCAACCCAATTTTCCGGCGCAAACTCGCACGGCAAATCGTCCCGCAGCCGGACCATCTCCCGGTTGCGGCGCACCGCGTTTTCCGAGCCGAGCAACGCGCCGCGCAATTTTTCCGGCTTCACCTTGTCCAGCCGCGCGAACAATTTGTCCACCGATCCGAACTGCCGCAGCAAATCGGCGGCGGTCTTCGGCCCGACCCCGGGCACGCCGGGAATGTTGTCCACGCTGTCGCCCATCAAGCTCAACCAGTCCACGACCTGCGACGGCTCAATGCCGGTTTTGGCCCGCACCTGTTCGTCCGTCCAAACCGCCCCGGTCTTGTCGCCGGGATTCAACAGCCCGACCCGCGCCGACACCAACTGCATAAAATCCTTGTCCGCGCTGGCGATGACCACGTTCATGCCGGCGTCCGCCGCGCGCCGCGCAAGGCACGCGATGTAATCGTCCGCCTCAACGCCCTCGCCGCAATAGGAGGCGATGCCCGCCGCTTCCAGCCAGACGGTCATCCCGTCCAGTTGCGGCCTTAAATCGTCCGGCATTTCGGGACGCTGCGCCTTGTATCCCGGCAGCAGAACCATGCGCTCCGCGCTCAATCCGCCGTCCCACACGACGATCAAATGCGTCGGTTCGATGCCCGCGCGCATCTTCGCCAGCATTTTGACGAAACCGTAAATGGCGTTCGTCGGCTCGCCTGTCGGCGACCGCAAACTGCGGATCGCATGGAACGCGCGATACGCATAAGCATGGCCGTCAATAATCAGCAACCGTTCCACAAATCATTCGCCGGGGTTTTCTCATCCTGCGCAGTTCCAAAGGATGACGTATTTATTTTGCGCCCGGATCCGCGTCTGCGGGGGCCGGAGCGGGTTGTTGCACCACCTGCGTCGGAAACGCCGGCTGCACCGGAAACGCTGCCTGTGCAAACGGCAGTTCGTCGTCCGAATGCACGCGGTTGCCCGCAGGGTCAACAATCGTGGGCGTTACAAAAACCATCAAGTTGTCCTTTTGCTCGGTCTTCGACTGGCTTTGGAAGAGACGCCCCACGCCCGGTAAATCTCCCAGAAATGGCACCTTGTCCTTTGTGCTCTGGACAGTCGAGGTGATCAATCCGCCGAGGACGACGGTCTGATTGTCCCAGACATTCACGGTGGTGACGACCTGCCGCACGGTGAAATTCGGCAGGGCCACCGGAAGCGCCGTGCCGTTGGCAATACCGGCAAGTGCGGCACCCGGGTTGTATCCGGGGATTTCGGTTGAAGAGATCGTGTCATAACCGCCGAATTCGGTATCCGACGGAATCAAAGCCATGCTGATCGTGTAGCCGTCAGAAAGAACATAAGGCACCACGTCCAAAATCGGGCCGGTTTCGACCTGTTGAGTATCGGGAGTAATTGAAGCGGCTCCGGCCTGGTTGACGACGGTGCCGCCGGTGGTGCCGCCGGCCGTGGCGGCAGTCGCGCCATTCGCCCCCGTTCCATTATCAAAAGCAAAACCGGTGATGACATTGATAATTTTTGTTGCCCTCATTTGAGTCTGGCGTCCGCTGGTGGTAGTCACCTCAGGTTCGCCCAGTGTTTCAGTTCCACTACGCTGTTCCAAAGCATGGATGGCAACGCGGAAATTCGGATCCGTCAAAATTCCGGTGAAAGTGGCCAGCGTAGGAGCTGAATTTTGCAAGCCGGAGGTGATCAACTGGTCGTTTGCCGATGCCGGAACGAGGCTGGATGCGGTGTTTCCTGGAAAAGCCCCAAGGGGATTGGCCGCCGAGACCGGCACCGTGAGCGAGGGAGAACTGCCGCCCGTGCCCACCACCTGGCTCCCGACGCCGAATTGCCCGAGATACCAGTCGAAGCCCAGCGCCTTGCTGTCGGTCTGCGCCACTTCAATGAAGCGAGACTTGATATGAACCTGCGGAGACACCGTGTTCAGAGCCTGAATCACCCGTTCGATGGTGTCCAAATCCTGATCCGTGGCCCTGACAAACAACAATCCCAGCCTGTCATTAAAAACCACGGACTTGCCCGGAGGTTCCGCCATGTTGATTCCCATTGCCGTGAAGTAAGCCCGGGCAGCCGCGTTCACGTCGGATGCCAAATTGACGGTCGTGATATAGCGCAATCCGCCGCCACCGCCGGTAACGGAGCCGCCGCCGCCACCGCCACCAGCACCGCCACCACCGCCGTTTAGCGGGTTGGCA
>CAYPTV010000051.1:0-11844 GCA_964413505.1 uncultured Bifidobacteriaceae bacterium
TTTGCGATGTCCGGCGCAATCCGTTGAGCCGGAAATATGGTTTTTCCAAAAGCACATTGAGCAATGCGTGCGAAAGAGTCGGCATTCGTTACGAGCATTTGCCGGAACTGGGCATCCCGTCGGAAAAACGGCAGGACCTCGAAACCCAGACCGATTACGACAAGCTGTTCGCCAATTACGAACGCACGACGCTGCCGAAGCAAACCCAGACGCTCGCTAAAATCGCAGGGTGGATTCAGGCCGAAGGCCAGCGCGTGGCCTTGACCTGTTTCGAGCTGCTGCCGCACCAATGCCACCGGCACTGCGTTTCCGACGCCTTGCAAAAAACCTTCGGGCCGAAACTAGCGGCTCATCACATCTGATCCGGGATTATGGGGCGCGAAAAGGTTCTCATCACCGTCAAAACCTACCCGACCCTTTCGCGCAAGCACGGTGAACTGGTTTGCACGGCTGGCGTGCGGGAGGATGGTTCGTGGGTTCGCCTCTATCCGATTCCCTTCCGGCTGCTCGACTACAAGGACCGCTATCAAAAATTCGACTGGATTGAGACGCGGCTGGTGCGGAACACCAAAGACCCGCGCCCCGAAACTTTTCACCTCGCCGACACCGCCGACATCCAGCCCGCCGGCCATCTGGCCACTGCGGACAATTGGCGCGAGCGCCGGGACTTGATGCTCAAGAAGACGAGAGTCTTTGACCGGCTCGAACCGCTGATTGCCGCCGCCCACGCCAACCAGCTTTCACTGGCCGTTTTCAAGCCGACCAAGATTCTGGATTTCGTCTGGGAAGCGGACGACCGCGAGTGGGATCAATCCAAAGTGGACGCGATGCGCAGCAATGCGGATCAAGCCGAGTTGTTTGCCGGCGACACCTGGCGGCAGACGTTCAAGCTGATGCCCAAGCTGCCGTTCAAGTTTTCCTACCGCTTTGAGGACGCTGCCGGCAAACAAAGCGAAATGCAGGTCTTGGATTGGGAAACCGGCCAGTTGTTTTGGAACTGCCGCCGCGCCGCCGACGGCGACGAACGGGTGGCGCTGGCGAAAGTCCGCGAGAAATACATGGACCAGTTCCTGAAAACCGATTTGCATTTCTTCCTCGGCACGACCAAGGAATTTCACAGTTGGGCGACCAACCCGTTCCTCATCATCGGCGTTTTTCCAGCCCCGCACGAAAAGCAGTTGGGTTTGCTCTAAAACGTGGAGATATGACACGAATTTCCAAGAATTCATATACGCTGAAGGCGTAACGGAAATTAGCCCGGTGTTGCCGCGCAGTGGCTACGCCGGGAAAACGTCCCACAAAATAATTCTCCCTCTCCTCGCCGAACGAGGAGAGGGCCGGGGTGAGGAGTCGAATTCAAAACAATACAATGATTTTTCGTCTCTACTTATTTGGGCAATCTTTCATACTTCCAACATGGCCGGTGCAAAACTTTTTGAGAGTATAAACTCGTGGCCGGAATTTACGGCGGCGATGGATATTCTTTCGCAAAAGCCCAAGAATTCCCCGAAAGAAAAAGAAAAGGGTGACGCCTTCGCGTTGCTCGTGACCGCCTTTCTTCGCACAAGTCCAATCTATCGAAGTTTGCTAAAAACGGTTTGGCTATTAGACGACGTTCCAGAAGATATTCACCGGAAACTAAGTCTTCCAGGCCCTGACGAAGGTATTGATATTGTCGCCGAAACTTTCACCGGCGAGTTCTGGGCTATTCAAGCGAAGTATCGTTCAGATGCAAATAGTTCGTTAACTCACCGAGAGCTTTCCACGTTCACCTCGCTCGCGTTTGTAATTTGTCGCGGAATTTCTTTTGGACTGGTTTGCACGACGACCGACCGTGTCACGGATCTGCTTGAAGGAAATCCTCGCATCGGTTTCCGCACAGCGGAAACTTGGCAACATCTGTCGACTGAAATTTATGCAGCGGCGCGAGCCGGGCTTGAACAGACTCCCGCCGTTCCAAAACAAAAGGAACCATGGCCGCATCAAACGCGTGCGCTAGAAAAGAGCGTGAGATTTTTCGGCGACCACGATAAGCGTCGAGGGAAACTAATCAGCCCGTGCGCTTCCGGCAAAACGCTCACGGCATACTGGCTCGCGCGGCGACTGGAGGCGAAATATGTCGTCGTCGCCGTGCCGAGTCTGGCGCTCATCAATCAAACGCTCACGTCTTGGTTGGCGGAAGCTGTCGCCGATGGATTACGACCGGATTGGCTTTGTGTTTGCAGCGATGATTCTGCGGGGATGCCGGACAAACCCGAACTTGTCGTTCATGTTCACGACCTTGGCGTGCCGTGCGAAACCAACCCGGAAAAGATTCGCGACCATTTGGTTTCGATGAAGTCACCTTTGCGCGTCGTGTTCACGACTTATCAAAGCGGAATTCCGCTCGCGGTTGCCGCCCGCGCGGCGGGCATTACTTTCGACTTCGGTGTTTTCGATGAAGCGCACCGAACGGCTGGCCGAAAATCCAGCGGTTTTGCACATTTGTTGTTTGACGAAAATCTGCCGATTCACCGCCGTTTATTTATGACGGCGACCGAGCGACGCTACGCTGGCAATTCGGATGAAATTGTTTCGATGGATGACCCGGAGTTGTTTGGTGACACCATCGAACTGCTGACATTCAAGGAAGCGATTGAGACGCAGCCGCCAATCTTGAGCGACTACCAAGTTTTGACGATTGGCGTGAAAGAGTCAGAAATCCGCCGCCTCGTCGAAACAAATTCATTTGTGCGACCAGACAAAGGCAAATGGAGCGACGTAACTGCCGCTGCGTTCGCCAGCCTCATCGCGTTACGCCGCGCAGTTCAAGAATACGGAGTGCGTCATGCGGTTTCATTTCACAGCAGCATTGACCGGGCAAAAGCGTTTCGCAAGTTGTCCGACCAATTCAACCAAGCCTTTCCAGAACAGCCGCAAGTCGCGTCCTTTCATGTTTCCGGCAAAATGTCCACGGGCGCACGCGATCGCGAATTGCAGGCGTTTCTTGCCGCCAAAACTTCGCTCATAACCAATGCGCGCTGCCTGACCGAAGGCGTGGACGTGCCGCGCATTGATTGTGTCATGTTTTGCGATCCAAAGGGCAGCACGATTGATGTCGTGCAAGCTGCTGGCCGCGCGTTGCGTCGCGCCGAAGACAAAACACTTGGTCACATCATCGTGCCGATGGTGGTAAAAGATGGCGAAAATCTTTCGGAAGCCGTCAAGAGTTCCGCTTTCAAGTTTGTGATGTTTGTCCTTCGTGCGCTGGCCGCCAATGACAAACGCATCATCGAAGAATTTAGAACGATTTCTTGTGGCCAAAAGTTGAGTGGTCGGAAAATGGTCGTCTTCAATTTTGCCGAAATCCTGCCGGTTAAAATCGAAGCGGAGAAATTTGCACAATCCATCCAGCTCCAAGCGTGGGGCAAACTCGCCTTGCTTGATCGAATGAGCTATGAGGAATCGAAGCAACTCGTTCAAAGTCTCGGATTGGAAACACAAAAACAATGGCGCGCATGGCGAGCTGGCAAGCGGCCAGATTTGCCGCCAGTCCCGCCAGACCATCCTGGCAATCCTCAAGATGTATATCGAAACCAAGGTTGGACATCGTGGGGAGCATTTTTTGATTCGGGATTTGTTTGGAGTGGATACAAAAAATTCCTGCCTTTCAACGAAGCCCGCGCCTTCGTAAGAAGCCTTGGATTAAAAAGCGTGGATGAATGGATGGCTTACAGCGCCAGTCGCTTGCCGGGAAAACCCCAAAGGCCAGCAAATGATATTCCTGCCCGCCCTGATGTAGAATACGCAAAAGCAGAACATGGAAAAGCATGGACGGATTTTCCAGATTTCATGGGTTACAAAAATAAATACGATAAAAATTGGTGGCCATTTGAACAGTCGCGTGCTTGGGTTCACAAATTGGAGTTGTGGCGTTATCGTCCGCAAGGTGGCGGACAAGTTTCATGGAAAGCATATTGTTCTGGAAAAATTCCAAATCTGCCACCGCGTCCAGAGAACAATATTCCAACCGCCCCCGATTCGGTTTACAAGGAAACAGGCTGGAAGGGTTTTCAAGATTGGGTCGGAAGTCCGCAGGCAAAATAGAATTTGATTCGACTCCTCACCCCGGCCCTCTCCTCGTTCGGCCCGCCTACGTCCGACTTCGGCGTGACGAGCAAGAGGGAGAATTATTTTGTGGGATGCAACCCACGGTTGAAACCGTGGGCTATTATCGGTCGCCACTCCGTGGCTGTCAGAACCTCTGCGTCTTTGCGCCTCTGCGTTGAATTTGTGTGGAAGCAGGTGTTTTCAGCCTCCCGGAAGCCCCAAACTGTCGAGTTTTGCCCATTTTCACCCTCGCGGATGACTCCGACAGGCTCGCGGACATATCCACCGGTTTCGCGGACGATGCCGCCGGGTTTGCGGACGATCCCGTCACGGTTGCGGAGAGGGCCGACGGAGTCGCGGCTGGCACCGTCGCCCTCGCGGACGACCCCGCCGGATTTGCGGACATCGCCGCCGCCTTCGCGGACGATGCCGTCGGGTTCGCGGAAGGCTCCGTCGCCGTCGCGGACTGCACCGTTTGAAATGCGGACGATGCCGCCGGAGTCGCGGGATTCGCCGTTGCAAATGCGGGATGACCGGACGCTGCCGCAGCCATCAAAAAAAATTGAAAATTTATTATTGACCGGTTGCGGACACAGGCGTAAACCGTCATTACCATTATGGAAAGAAAATATCTCAACAGAACCGGAATGGGCGCGACGGTCGCGGCCTATATGAACCAAAACTCAACCATCTGGACGGGCAACAAGGCCGTGACCGGCACCATGACGTCGGTGAACGCCGCCCTCGGCATTGTCGGCGGCAAGACGCAGCAGCAGGAGACGCCCATCGTCGGCGAGGAGGAAAAGAAGGTGCTGGTGCGCCATGATTACGAGGACGAGATCATGCGCATTGGCGGCCAGCTTTGTTCGCTGGCGTCCAAGAACAACGACCCGAACCTGGCCGCGCAAACGGAGCTGACGCTGCCGCAGCTTGACAAGATGTCCGCAGACATTCTGGAGGCCACGGGCAAGCGCATTTCCGCGCTGGCCACGGCCAACCTGGCGGGGCTGGCGGATTACGGCATCACGCAGACCGACGTGACGGCGCTGGACGGTTTGACGGCGCAGTTTGATGCCGCGAAGACCGCGCCGCGCAAGGCCATCGCCACGCGTGCGGGCCAGACGAAGACGATGCCGCCGGCGGTCAAGACCGTCATCAGCCTGCTGCGGAACCAGCTGGACAAGGAGATGCTCCAGTTCAAGAAGAGCAACCCGGAGTTTTACGCGGGTTATGTGAGCGCACGGGTGATCGTGGACCGCGGCGGTCACAAGACCGCTTCGCCGACCCCGCCCGCGACGGCGGCAACGCCGTCAGCCACGTCATCAAAGTAATCCAACTTCAAATCGCAGTTTCGCCCGCCGCCGGAATGATATATCGTTCCGGCGGCTTTTGTTTTGGAGCCGTGGCAGATTTGTTTTTGAAAGGTGCGCCCCGCATTTACAACCAGAAAATGCTGGAAATTTGATCTCGGGTTCGGCAGGCTGTGCGTTCATTTATGGCAAAAAGCAAATCAATTTTCCGCACGGCAATCCTGCTCGCCGCGATTTTTTTCTCGGCCAGCGCCTTTGCCGGCGACGCCGACATCAACCTGCCGTCGTTGCAGGACGTTTCATTTTACCAGGGCGTGGTGAGCAGCCACGGCGTATTGTATCTGGGTCTCGTCATTTGCGCCGTCGGCGCGGCGTTCGGGCTGATGCAATACAAGCAGACCCGCGCGCTGCCCGTCCACAAAAGCATGGGCGACGTCTCCAACATCATCTGGGAAACGTGCAAGACGTATCTGTTCCAGCAGGGGAAATTTCTCGCGGCGCTGTGGGTTCTCATCGCCGTCTGCATGGTCTATTATTTCAAAGGATTGCAGGACAAGCCGCTCGGCGCGGTGCTGGTGATCTTGGCGAGTTCGATTGTCGGAATTCTCGGCAGCTACGGCGTCGCGTGGTTCGGGATTCGGATCAACACGACGGCAAATTCGCGCGCTGCGTTCGCCTCGCTGAAAGGCAATTCGCTGAAAACGCTGTTCATCCCGCTGCAGGCCGGCATGAGCATCGGCCTGCTGCTCGTCTGCGTGGAACTGGCGTGCATGATCTGCATCCTGCTGTTCATACCCAAGGAACTTGCCGGGCCTTGCTTCATTGGTTTCGCGATCGGCGAATCGCTTGGCGCGAGCGTGCTGCGCATCGGCGGCGGCATTTTCACAAAAATTGCGGACATCGGTTCCGATCTGATGAAAATTGTCTTCAACCTGCCCGAAGATGATCCGAAAAATCCCGGCGTCATCGCCGACTGCACCGGCGACAACGCCGGCGATTCTGTCGGCCCGACGGCGGACGGTTTTGAAACCTACGGCGTGACGAGCGTGGCGTTGATCGCGTTTCTCGCGCTGGCTTTGGTCGCATCGCCAATTCTCTGCGGCAAGCTCATCATCTGGCTGTTCGCAATCCAGGGTCTGATGGTGCTCGCGTCGCTCGGATCGTTTTATTTCAACATGATCGTCGCCAACGTGCGTTACGGCGGCAAAAAGAATTTCAACTGGGAAGCGCCGCTCACCGACCTCGTCTGGATCACGTCCATCGTTTCAATCATCGTCTGCTTCATCGCGAGCAAGCTGCTGCTCGGCGATTTCACGGACGCGACCGGCGCGGCGCAGCCGAATCTCTGGTGGGTGCTCTCGGCAATCATCGCGTGCGGCACGCTCGCGGGCGCGCTCATCATGGAGTTCACGAAGATTTTCGTCAGCACCAGCTCGCGCCACGTCAAGGAAGTCACCAACGCCTCCGACCACGGCGGCGCGTCGCTCAACGTCCTGTCCGGCCTCGTCGCCGGAAATTTCTCCGCGTTCTGGATGGGCCTCGTGATTTTGGCTCTCATGTTTGTGGCATATTTGTTCTCGCAAAATCCCGCGATGCTCGCGCTCATGCCGGCGCAATTCACCTTTGCCGCGCCGATTTTCGCGTTCGGCCTCGTCGCGTTCGGTTTTCTCGCGATGGCACCGGTGACGATTGCCGTGGACAGCTTCGGCCCCGTGACCGACAACGCGCAGTCGGTTTATGAATTGAGCCGCATTGAATCGCAGCCCGACATCAGCTCGGAAATCGAAAAGAATTTCGGCTTCAAACCGAATTTTGCCGACGCCAAGCTCGAACTGGAAAAGGGCGACGGCGCGGGAAACACTTTCAAAGCCACCGCAAAGCCGGTTTTGATCGGCACCGCCGTTGTCGGCGCAACCACGATGATCTTCGGCATCATCATGCTGCTCGAAAAAGTTTTCGGCAATGCCATCGCGCACTTGAGCCTCGTGCAGCCGCAGGTCATCTTCGGATTGCTCATGGGCGGCGCGGTGATTTATTGGTTCACCGGCGCGAGCACGCAGGCCGTCGTCACCGGAGCATATCGCGCGGTTGTGTTCATCAAGAAAAACCTCAACCTTGACCAGCACACCGCATCGCTCGCCGACAGCAAGAAGGTCGTCGAAATCTGCACCGTCTATGCGCAAAAGGGAATGGTCAATATTTTCATCGTCGTCTTCGCCTTCGCGCTCGGCCTGCCGTTTTTTAATCCTTATTTCTTCATCGGCTACCTCGTCGGCATCGCGTTCTTCGGATTGTTCCAGGCGATTTTCATGGCCAACGCCGGCGGCGCATGGGACAACGCCAAAAAAATCGTCGAGGTTGACTTGAAACAAAAAGGCACGCCGCTCCACGCCGCCACCGTCGTCGGCGACACCGTCGGCGATCCGTTCAAGGACACGTCATCCGTCGCGATGAATCCGATCATCAAGTTCACCACGCTCTTCGGCCTGCTCGCCACGGAAATCGCGGTGGAAATGACGCAAAATTTTCAGGAACGCCTAGCGCACGATCCGTCTGCGATAAACTGGAGTCCGTGGATCGGCTGCGTTTGCTTCGTCGTTGCGCTCGTTTTCGTCTATCGCTCGTTCTATTGCATGAGAATCCCCGAAGACAAAGCTGTGGGAAGCTGATTCCGGAGCGCAGATGTCCCGCGCGCCCTTTGCGAAGCCTTGGTGCAAAAACTCTTTTCTTTGGAACGAGCGTATCCGCAGGGTGAAATTATAAACTCGAAAATCTCCGGCCGCGATTCCAAATTGGAATCATGTCCGTGATTCAGCGTTCGATTCAAGTTGGGTGGCAACTGCGCGTCTTCTTCACCGAAGACGTTTTTGTCCCGGACAATCTGGTCTTGAAAAATGCGCTGGCCGACGCCGCGCCGCGCAAAGTGCTCGTCGCGCTGGAAGATTCGCTTTCGCAGGCGCTGCCACAATTGGAGCGCCAGATTGAAAATTATTTCTCCGCGCACGTCGCGCAATTGCCGCTCGTTTGTCCGCCAATCGTCATCAAAGGCGGCGAGCCGTCGAAAAATTCTCCCGCCATCGTCACTGAAATCCTTTCGCAAATTGACCGCCACCATATTGACCGGCATTCATATCTGATCGCCATTGGCGGCGGCGCGCTGCTGGACGTGGCCGGATTTGCCGCCGCCACCGCGCATCGTGGTGTGCGCCATGTCCGCATCCCGACGACGACCTTGTCACAAGCCGATTCCGGTGTCGGCGTGAAAAACGCCATCAATGCCTTCGGCAAAAAGAATTTCATCGGCACATTCGCGCCGCCGTTCGCCGTCATCAATGATTTCAACCTGCTTGCCACGCTCAAACCACGAGACAAACGCGCCGGCTACGTGGAAGCGGTGAAAGTCGCGTGCATCCGCGACGCGAAATTTTTCGACGAGATTGAGCGCGATGCCGAAAAATTGATTTCCTTCGGGCCTGCGGCGATGAAAAATCTGATTCGTCGCTGTGCCGAACTGCATCTCGACCACATCGCCACTAGCGGCGATCCATTTGAAATGGGTTCGGCGCGTCCACTTGATTTCGGGCATTGGGCCGCGCACAAACTGGAGCAGCTTTCCGATTTCCTGATTCCCCATGGCGAGGCCGTCGCCACCGGCATCGCGCTCGACGTGATTTATTCGCGTAACGCCGGTTTGCTTGCCGCCAAATCCTGCGAACGTATTTTGAGATTACTCGAGCAACTCGATTTCAAATTGTTCTCTGACGAATTACTTCAAAAAAATTCCGGCGGCAGTTTTCAAATCCTTACCGGCCTCGAAGAATTTCGCGAACACCTCGGCGGCGAATTGACAATCACGTTGCTCAAAGAAATCGGTCGCGGCGTGGAAGTGCATGAAATGAATCCGCCACAAATCGTTGAAGCGATTCACGAAATAAGCAGACGGAAAAAATGAACCGCCTCGCCGTCATCAACGTTGTCGGCCTCACCGAGGCGCTCGTCGGCGAACACACGCCACGCATCGCGGCTTTCCGCAAACGCGGCGCGCTCGCGCACATTGCGCCCGCATTTCCGGCGGTGACATGCACTGCACAATCAAATTATCTCACAGGCAAGACGCCGTCCGAACACGGCATCGTCGGCAACGGCTGGTTCAACCGCGAGCTTTCCGAAGTGCATTTTTGGAAGCAGTCCAACCAAATTGTGGACGCACCCAAAATTTGGAATCACCTCTGGCTGCTGGATTCAGATTTCACCTGCGCGAATTGTTTCTGGTGGTTCAACATGTATTCGAGCGTGGATTTTTCCATTACGCCGCGCCCGATGTATCCTGCCGACGGCCGGAAATTGTTTGATATTTATTCGTGGCCGTATTCCATCCGCGAAGAAATCAAAAAAGATTTGGGCGAATTTCCTTTCTTCAGTTTTTGGGGTCCCGCTGCGGGAATTGATTCGCCGCAAGGCAAAGCCGATGCCGCCTCGCGCTGGATTGCCGGATCTGCAAAGTGGCTTGAAACCATATATTCGCCGACGCTGAATCTGATTTACCTGCCGCATCTTGATTACAACTTGCAGCGGCATGGAACTTATGACGCTTCGAGTAATTTGAATCCGAAAATTCACCGCAACTTGCGCGAGATTGATGCCATCGTCGGCGACTTGATTGATTTCTTTGGCAAACGCGGCGTGCAGGTGGTTTTGCTTTCCGAATACGGCATCACGAACGTGGACGCACCGGTGCATCTCAACCGGATTTTTCGCGAGCGCGGCTGGCTGACGGTGAAGGACGAACTCGGTTTGGAAATTCTTGATGCGGGTGCGAGCAAGGTTTTTGCCGTGGCAGATCATCAGGTCGCGCACATTTATTTGAACGATGCGTCGCTGGAAAAATCCGTGCGCGAGATTCTGGAAAAAACTTCCGGCGTGGAAAAAGTTCTGGGTCAGGCGGAGAAAATCGCGGCGGGCATTGACCATCCGCGCGCGGGCGATTTGATTGCCCTGGCGCAAGAGAATGCTTGGTTCACTTATTATTACTGGCTCGACGACACGCGCGCGCCGGATTTTGCGCGAACGGTGGACATCCATCGCAAGCCGGGCTACGACCCGGTGGAATTGTTTCTCGACCCGAAAATTCCAGCGATGAAACTCAAGATCGCGTGGCGCTTGCTGCAAAAAAAACTCGGCCTGCGGATGCTGATGGACGTGATCCCGATCGACGCGACGCTGGTGAAAGGTTCGCACGGCCGGCGCCCGGCGGACAAAAAAGACTGGCCGGTGTTCATCACGTCGCAGCCGGAAATTTTGGGCGCGAAGGAGATTGAATCAACGGATGTTTTTCAAATTTTGCTGCGGCATTTTGGAGCGCCGTAGGCGCGGCATATTTGTAGAATCAGGATTAAAACGAACCAAACTCCGTAGGAGCGAAATCGTCTGGGATATGCCGCTCCTACGGAGCTTGTGATGTTGTTTGGTTTGGGTGCTACAAAGATTTCGCGCCTACGGCGCTTGAAATTTGTTTCAAGGCAAAACGTGGGCTGGAGTTATGGTTGTGCCGAGCGAGCAAGTTGGTTTATCGCCAACTTTTTTGAGCGAATAAATGCCGCCTTGTGGACAAGCCGCAATTTTCCCTTGGCTATTAAGCTTGATGTAAGGTGTCAGATCATCTGGGAAGTTAATTTTGTTACCGGCTTTCAAATTCTTTTCCAGCGCAAATTGATTGGCGGCAGCATCAATTTGCCGGAGGTTATTGATGCAAGCATTTTGTGAAGAAGTTGCTCTGGTTCTAATAAAATTTGGAATTGCTATCCAAGCAAAGAATCCAGTTACACAAACCAAAACAATTATCTCGCGAAAACCGAAAGCCGGATTTTTTTCATCACTCATAAATTGAATGAACACCGCAGCTTTAATTCCGTTGCACCAAATTACCTTCTCCGTCCCGGCGCGAAGTGGTAGCCGCCGTGGACGCGCGAGCCTCGGGCTTTGCCGGGGAAACCTTTCGGCGCGCCGGGTTTGTTTTCGTCGAAGAGCGTCGTGTATTTGTAATCGAAATTTTCCAGCTTCACGCGCGGGATTTTCTGGCTGATGAAACGTTCGATGGCGAAGACGTGGCTGCCATCCTCGGCGGTCATGATGGTGAAGGCGTCGCCGGTATGCTCCGCGCGGCCCGTGCGCCCGATGCGATGGATGTAATCCTCCGGATGCTGCGGCACGTCGTAGTTGACGACATGGCTCACGTCCGCGATGTCGAGTCCGCGCGCGGCGATGTCGGTGGCGACGAGCGCCGCAAATCGTCCGTCGCGGAAACCCTTGAGCGCCTGCTCGCGTTCACGCTGCGTGCGGTTGGAGTGCAGCACCGCCACGGCGTGATTGTTGCGCTTGAGCAGGTGGGCGATCCGGTCGGCGCGGTGCTTCGTCCGGCAGAAGATGATCACCGAATCGTAATTCA
>CAYPTV010000052.1:0-11828 GCA_964413505.1 uncultured Bifidobacteriaceae bacterium
ACGTGATCGGCATCGTTTCCGCAAAACTGGATGCTTCAACAGCATTGGCCATGAGTGGTTCGCTCCCGGAGAATGTGAATTACGCGGTGAAGAGCAGTTTGCTCCTGAGCTTTCTGGAATCGGTGCCGGAGGTGGCGGATAAGCTGAAAGAGCCGGTCACGGCGGATAAGAAGTTTGAGGATGTAGTGAAATCGGCGCAGGATGCGGCGGTGCTCGTCCTTGTTTATTAAGCATCCGCAGATTTCGCAGATGGCGCAGATTTTTTTCTGCGTAAATCAGCGTAATCCGCGGATTTGCAGTTGGCGCCGGCTGCGGCGGTGCTGGTGCTGGTTTATTGAGCAGGTGACGACGTGAGGAGTCTCTGACCTGATTTGAGTCTCGTCACCTCGACTCCTACCAAAATTATTGAATGAGGAAGGCAGGAAACAAGGACTGTTTTCCTGATTTCATGCTTTCTTTATTGAATCCAACGGCGGCGGTGCTGGTTTATTGAATTGGACGGTTTCGTTCTTACGCCCTGAACAAATATTGCCAGCGTTATTTCCCGGCAGCCCGGTTTCAACCCGGCTCTTTTGGACGGAAAAATAATTTAACGCGAAAATCAGATTGGCCAATTGGAAAAATTCGTGTTCAATGGACGCCGTCCAGTCGGGAAGCGAAAATGAACTGTCTGTTATGAGCCGGTCTGCATCACAAATTTTACTGGTCGCGAACGATCCCAAATTGTCGGGGGCGTTGTCGGCCGTCTTGCAGGAGGACGGAGTCACGCCCTGCTTTGCGCATGGCACGGACGAGGCACGGCGCTTTTTCCAAGACTGGCCGGCGGATGTCATCCTGCTTGACGCCGACCAGATGCAGTTGCTGCGCGAACTCAAGCACAACGCGGCCACGCAAAATATTCCGGTCATCGTGTTCGCCTCGGATCTGGAGGAACGGCTGCGCGCGTTTGAGCTGGGCGCAAGCGATTGCGCGGGCAAGCCGCTGGAGCCGGCTGAATTTCGCGCGCGACTGAAGGTGGCGTTGCAGACGAAAATGCGCTTCGATGAAATGCTCCAGCATCAGCACGAGCTGGACAACGCGCGGATCGCCGCCGAATCCGGCGCGCGCGCGAAGTCGGAATTTCTGGCGGCGATGAGCCACGAAATCCGCACGCCGATGAACGGCGTCATCGCGATGGCCGGGTTGCTTCTCGAAACGCCGTTGAATCCCGACCAGCGCAGCTATCTGGACACGATTCACACCAGCGGCGAATCGTTGCTGGGCATCATCAACGACATCCTGGATTTTTCAAAAATCGAGGCGGGCAAGATGGAGCTGGACTCGCGCCCGTTCGACCTGCGCACGCGCATCGAGGAGACGCTCGACATCCTGGCCAGCAAGGCCGCCGAAAAAAAGCTCGACCTCGTGTATCAGGTGGACAGCGCGATTCCGACGACGGTGGAGGGCGATTCGCTGCGGCTGCGGCAGGTGCTGGTGAACCTTTTGAGCAACGCGATCAAGTTCACCGAGAAGGGCGAGATTTTTGTGCAGGTCAGATTGCTTGCAACCGAACCTGCCGGCGCGACGAACAAATCAACGCTGCACCTGCATTTTTCCGTGCGCGATTCGGGCATCGGCCTCAAGCCGGAAAAGCTGGCGAAGCTGTTCAAGCCGTTCATGCAGGCGGAGGCTTCGACCGCGCGGCATTACGGCGGCACCGGGCTGGGACTGGCCATCAGCAAAAAACTGGTCGAGCTGATGGGCGGTAAAATGTGGGCCGAAAGCGCGCCGGGCGAGGGTTCGACGTTTCATTTCACCGCGAATTTCCTGGCCGAGCCGCAGGCCGCAGCGTCGCCGCTTGCAGGCAGGCAGCCCAAGCTGGCGGACTTGAGAATTTTGATCGTGGACGACAACGCGACGAGCCGGCGCGTGCTGGCGGAGAAAGCCGCCAAGTGGGGAATGATCCCGTCTGAAGCCGACAGCGCTGAAACGGCTATTGAACTGCTGAACACCGACGCTTCTTTCGACGTGGCGCTGGTTGACCTGCAAATGCCGGGCGCTGACGGGATGACACTGGCGGCGGCGATCCGAAAAATTCCGCGCGCGTCCATGCTGCCGCTCGTTTTTCTCATGCCGCTGGGAACACGCTCCGATTCCGCGCCCAACACGCAGCTTGCGTTCGCCAACAGCATCACCAAGCCCGTCAAGCCGGCGCAATTGCTGGCGGCGGTCGAACGCGCGCTGTTCACGCAGAAAAAAGCGGAGGTGCAGGCCCCGCCGCCGCCGAAGGCCGACCAACCGCTCGCCGAGCGGCTGCCATTGAAAATACTTTTGTGCGACGACAACACCATCAACCAGAAAGTCGCCGCGCGCATCCTAGCGCAGCTCGGCTACAAGCCGGACGTGGCCAACAACGGGCGCGAAGGACTTGAGGCGATTGACAAAAAGCCCTACGACCTGGTTTTCATGGACGTGATGATGCCGGAAATGGACGGCCTGACCGCCACGCGCGCCATCCGCGACCGGCAGAAAAATCCGGCGGCAAACCCGAATTTTGCAGGGCGAATCCTCGTCGTTGCCATGACCGCGCACGCGCAGCAGAGCGACAAGGAAAACTGCCTCGCCTCCGGCATGGACGATTATCTGGCCAAGCCGATCCGCCCGGCGGACGTGCGCGGCATCATTGAAAAGTGGGCGGCGCCCGCGACCCCGGCGGCGGAAGCCAAATCCACGCCCATGGCGAAAATTGAAACGCCCGCCGCGCCCGCCGAAGAGCCGCCGGTGGACATGAGCCGGATGAACGACCTGACCGGCGGCGACCCCGCAATGTTGAACGAGCTGGTTGAGATGTTTTACAAACAGACATCGCAGCAGATGAAGCAGATCGAGGACGCCGTGCGCGCCGGGGACGCGACGCAGGTGCGCCACGTCGCGCACAGTTGCAAGGGCGCGAGCGCGACGCTGGGCATGACGCAGCTTTCGAAGCTGATGCTCGCGCTGGAAAAAATGGGCGTCGAAGGCCAGTTGACCAATGCGCCGAAATTTTGCGAAGATGCGGCTCTCGAATACAAAAGAATCGAGAAATTCCTGTCGGAGCAGCCCGGTTTGAAAAAATGAAAAAAATCCTCATCATCGAAGACAACCAGATCGTCGCCAACGTCTATCGCAACAAGCTTGCGGTGGAAGGCTATCAGGTTGAAATCGCGCTCGACGGGGAGACCGGATTGAAAGTGATGCGGACATTCCAGCCCGACATGATCGTGCTCGACCTGATGCTGCCCAAAATGACGGGTGTGGAGGTGATCAAACAAATCCGCAGCGAGGATGATTTCGCAAGGCTGCCCGTCATCGTTTTTTCAAACACCTACCTGACCAACCTGATCCAGGAGGCGTGGAAGGCCGGCGCGACAAAATGCCTTTCCAAGGCCAGTTGCTCGCCAAAGGAAGTCCTCGACCTAGTGCGCCACACCATCGGCGAGAGCGGAGCGATGCCGCCCACAAAATCATCGGTGGAAGGCACGCACGAGAAAAAAATCCTGCCCGCGCCCGCGCTCGCGAACACGCTTGAGGCCGACACCGTGTTTCAGGTCAGCCTGCAAAAATCTTTCACCGACAGCCTGCCCGCCACGCTCGCCACCCTGCGCTCCGGCCTGCAGGGACTCATCAAGGCCGATGGCGAAGTGATGCAACTCAAGCAGATTTACGAGCTTCACCGTCGCATGCACGCGCTCACCGGCAACGCGGGCATCGCCGGACTTCTTATCATCGCCAAGATGTCCGACTCCATCGAGGCCCTGCTCAAGGAAATTTACGAGAAGCCGAAAAACATCAATCCCTCCACGCTCCGCACCGTGGCCAACGCCATTGACTTTCTCGGCTTCCTGTTCGAGCGCGGCATCCTGCCCGACCGCCAGGAAATCCCCCCTGTTAACATTCTTGTCGTGGACGACGAGGCCATTTCGCGCCGCGCCGTCGTGTATGCGCTCGACAAGGCACAGCTTCACACCGTCAACGTCGAAAATCCGAATGAAGCCCTCAAGCTGCTTGCGGACAACAGCTACGACCTCGTGTTTCTCGACGTGGACATGCCCGGCATGACCGGCTACGAACTTTGCAGCAAGCTGCGCGCAATGCCGCAGCACAAAAAAACCCCCGTCGTCTTTGTCACCGCCCTGGCCGGCTTCGAAAACCGCACCAGCTCCATGATGGCGGGAGGCAACGATTTCATCGTCAAACCTTTTCTCTTCATTGAACTCACCGTCAAGGCGCTGATGCACATCCTGCGCGGCAAATTGCAGCCCGCGAAATGAGCGGCCTTCGCCCTGCGAAAATTCAAGTGCCGGACAAATCTGCCGGATTTTATTTTAACAGGGCCTCGGCGTGTTTCCGCGCGGCATCGGTCTGGCCGCCCAGCATCCGCGCCAGTTCCGTCACGCGCTCCTTTTTGGTCAGCAGCCCAATCTCTGAAATCGTCCGGCCATCTTTGATTAGCTTGGTCACGACGTAATGCGCGTCGGCGGGCGCGGCCACCTGCGGCAGGTGCGTGATGCAAATCACCTGACGCTTGGCGGCAATCTGCTTCATCTTCTCTCCCACCGCGTTCGCCGTCTCGCCGCCGACGTTCGCGTCCACTTCGTCGAAAATTAAAACAGGAATTTCGTCCTCGGCGGCAAGGACAGTTTTCAAGGCCAGCATCACGCGCGCCATTTCGCCAGACGACGCGATGGCGCGCAGCGGTTTGGCCGGCTCGCCGGGGTTTGGTGCAAACTGGAATTCAATCGAGTCAAAACCAGAGAAGCCAGGAGTTAGAAGTTGGGAGTTAGTATCTCCTAATTTCTCGCTCCTAGCATCCACCTTCTGGTTCACCTCAAACTTGCCCTGCTTGAAGCCCAAATCCTCAAGCTGTTTGCCCACAGCTTTGGCGAGCTGCGGAATGATTTTCTTTCGATTCTCAGAAAGTGATTGCCCGGCCTTCAAAATTTCCGCGTCCACCTTTTGCAATTCAGAATTGATTCGCGCCAGTTCCGTGTCGCGCGATTCGAGCGATTCTAATTTGATTTTCGCCTCGTCGCAAAACGCGATGACTTCGGCCAGCGTCGATCCGTATTTGCGCTTGAGCGAATGAAGCAGATTGAGCCGTTCTTCGAGCTGCTGAAGTTGCGCGGGATCAACGTCCGCTTTTTCCGCGTAGCGCGAAAGCTCCGACTGCAACTCGCGCCACGCGCCTGCGGCCTGCGCGTGCAGTTCGAGCAGATTCGCCGCGCCGGAATCCACGCGCTGCAATTCCTGCAACGTCCGTCCGATTGCGCCCGCCTGCGTCAGCAATGAATTTTCGTTCTCGCTCAAAATGTCGAGCGCGGACTGGCTCAATTGCAGGAGCTTCGCCGCGTTGCTCGCGCGCTGGAAATTTTCCTCGACAGATTTTTCTTCGTCCGGCTGCAATCGCGCGGCGGAAATTTCCTGGACTTGAAAACGCAGCAGATCGAGCTGCTGTGCGTAAGTTTTTTCATCCACGACGAGCGCGGATTTTTCGGCTTCAAGCGCGGCGCGGCGCTGGACAAATTCCCCAAATTCCTCGCGTTCCTTTTCCAACCGGCCGAACGCGTCGAGAATGGCGAGCTGCTTCGCCGGATGCAAAAGCGATTGATGGTCGTGCGGGCCGTGCATGTCCACGAGCCATTCGCCAATCGTCGCAAGGACATTCAGCGTGGTGGCCGAGCCGTTGACGAACTGGCGGTTGGTTCCGGCGCTGGTGAACGTGCGTTTAAGGACAAGCTGGTTTTCCTCGCACGGTTCGAGGCCGTTCTCCTCCAGAAAACTTTTCAGCGGCGCGCGGAGTTTTTTCACATCGAACACGGCCTCCACGGAGCAACTGTCGCTGCCGCTGCGGATGAGCGAGCGGTCGGCGCGTCCGCCGAGGACGAGGTTGAGCGCGCCGATGATGATGGACTTGCCCGCGCCGGTCTCGCCGGTGATGACATTGCAGCCCGGCTGGAGCTCGAGCGTGAGGTCCGGCACGAGCGCGAGGTTTTTAATGCGGAGCGTCGTCAACATTCGTCAAAATGGCACGCAACTTTGACGGATTGGCGGAGAGTTGCGCAAATAAAAAGTTTCCGCAGAGTTGTCAAAAATGTATGGACATGTCGGAAACTTTGTATTATTTTCTAAAAGTCCTAATTTTTGCGTCTAAAACTTATGAAAATTTGTTGCGCCCGAAAATTCCCCAAAATGGGCGGTTTTACCCTTATCGAACTGCTGGTGGTCATCGCCATCATTGCCATTCTGGCGGCCATGCTTTTGCCGGCCTTGGCCGGCGCCAAGCAAAAGGCTACGCAAGTCGCCTGCCTGAACAATGTCAAGCAACTCGCGCTCGCATGGGTCATGTATTCAGATGATAATCATGATTTGGTTGTAAATTTAGACATCGAAAACAGCGCAACGGCTGGCCTTGCATGGCGTTTGAACATGAATGAAGTCACCACACCGCTCCCAGCCGGGATCGTGGTGGGAACGGAAGACGCACAAAAATTTCTGACGGAAAGGGGTTTTGAACAACCTGCTCCCGGCGTTTCCGGTCCGCTGTGGCAATATTGCAAAAACCCCGATACGGTGCATTGTCCGGGGGACAAACGCTACCAATTACCATTTGGTCCGGGTTACACCGGCCCTTGGTCTTGGGACAGTTATACTGGAGCAGATTACTTAAACGGTCACCATGGAGGGATCACCAAACGCGCTAATGTCCTCCATCCTAGTGACAGATTTATCTGGGTGGAAGGAGCGGATACGCGTGGACAAAACGAAGGCTCTTATCAATTCAATGCTGGAACGGCTGCAGCGAATTTTACGGATGCCTCATTTGGAGACTCGCCCGCCGCGTTTCATGTGACGTCCGCCGTCTTCAACTTTTGCGATGGCCACGCCGAAGCCCGTAAATGGTTAAATGGAGGAACCATTGCCTATGCCAATGATACAGACCCCAAAAACAAAGATGATGGCGCTGACGGTATGCAAGGCCAGGCGAACATGGGCAACTATTATGACCGCCAGTGGATCGGCAGTCATGATCCCAGCCCTACAAACCCTTGAATGACGCAAGCTTTCTGTTGATTGAGAATTTCCGCGCCATCCAAGCTGCGCCAAAACTGATTTGCCTAGTTTTTTCTTTCGAGATTCAATCCGGTTCACAATGTAAATTTCGTTCGCCGTCTCTTCGATTGAATGCTATTTTCCCGCGCAGGAATTATGGCGTTCACATTCACCTTTCTCGGCTCCGGCACTTCACAAGGCGTGCCGCTCATCGGCGCGGAATATCCGCCTGAATTTCTGGCCAACCCAAAAAACTGGCGCACGCGGCCTTCCATTTACATCCAGACGGACAAGATAAAATTCGTCGTGGACACCACGCCGGAATTTCGCGTGCAATGCCTGCGCGAAAAAATCAACCGGCTTGACGCCATCGTTTTCACGCACGCCCATGCCGACCACATCATGGGATTGGACGACTGCCGCCGCTTCTGCGACCTGCGCGGCAACACTGCCCTGCCCATTTACGCGAGCGCGGAGACGATGACTGCGCTCAAGCGCGTTTTCAATTACGCCTTCCACAGCGGGCCGTGGCCGAAAGGTTATTTCATCCCCGAACCGCACATCGTGGACGCGCCGTTTGCGCTCGGCGATCTGGAAATAATCCCCCTGCCCCTGCCGCACGGCTCGATGACGACGAACGGTTATCTTTTCGTGCAAGGCGGAAAAAAACGCCTCGCCTATTTGAGCGACTGCAAGGAAATTCCCGCCAACGCGCTCGAAAAAATTCGCGGCGTGGAAATCGCCGTGCTCGACGCGCTGCGCCCGCGCCCGCATCCAACGCACATGAATCTCGACGAGGCGCTCACCGCCGCGCGCCGCATCAACGCGCCGCGCACTTTCTTCACGCACCTCACGCACGATTATGACCACGACAAGGCCCAGGCGGAATTGCCGGCGGGAATCTGGTTCGCCTACGACGGGCTGAAAGTAAATGCCGAAAAATAATTTCAAATGTTCCGGCGCAATGGAGGTCAAAGCAGCAACATGAGATTTTTTGCAATTCTTATTTTTGCGCTCGCGCCATTCCTTGTCCAAGCAGGCGGCGATGAAGTCGTCGTGATTTACAATTCACGCGTGCCGGAATCAAAAACCGTTGCCGAGCATTACGCGCAAGTCCGCAATGTGCCGGCAAATCAAATCTTCGGCTTCGTGCTGACGACCGACGAACAAATGTCGCGCACGGAATTCCGGGAATCCCTCCAGTTGCCGCTCGCAAAACAATTGGAGAAGGACGGGCTTTGGCAGTTTGCCACCGTCGTGGAAGCCGCGACCAACGGCCAGCCGGGGCGCGCCGTCCGAAAAGTCGTCGCATCAAAAATCCGCTATGCCGTCCTTTGCTACGGCGTGCCCCTGAAAATCGCGCCAGACCCGGACATCCACGAAGCCGTGCCGAAGACCTGGCGTTCCGAATTCTACCGCAACGAAGCCTCCGTGGATTCCGAACTCGCGTGGCTGCCGCTGATAAAAACGGACGTCCTGTTGACCGGCCCTCTTTTCAACAGGCTTTACGGCGCGACGAACGCCGCGCTGCTGAACCCGACCAACGGGATTTTGCTCGTCGCCCGGCTCGACGGGCCGGGCGCGCAGATTGCCGGCGGCCTTGTGGACAAGGCGGTTCAAGCCGAGCGCGACGGCTTATTGGGACGCGCCTATTTTGACGCGCGCGGACTGGACAAGACGGACACGAATTATTTTTTGGGTGATGCTTGGATTCTTGGCGCGGCGGAAATCGCCCGGCGGCTGGGATATGAAACCGTCGTGGACGACAAGTCCGAAACGTTTCCGACGGATTTTCCCATGAGCCAGATCGCGATTTATTGCGGCTGGTATGACGGAAATGTTTCAGGTCCGTTCACTCTGCCAAAAGTTGAATTCATGCCCGGCGCAATTGCATATCATCTGCATTCCTTCAGCGCGGCCACCATCCGCAGCACGACCGAAAACTGGTGCGGCCCGCTGCTCGCCAAGGGCGCGACCGCCACGATGGGCTGCGTCAACGAACCGTATCTCGCGTTCACGCCCAACATCGCCTTCTTTTTTCAGGCGCTCGCAAACGATTACACTTTCGGCGAGGCGGCCTGGGCCGCACAATCCGCGTTGTCGTGGCAGACCACCGTCATCGGCGACCCGCTTTACCGTCCGTTCGGAAAATCGCCGCAACTGTTGCACGCGCAACTGCTGCGCCAGGACAGCCCGCTGCTCGAATGGTCCTATCTGCGGCTGGCGGATTTGGGGCTCGTCCACGGCGCGCCCGTGCCGGAAATCTTTGGCCTGATTGACAATCTCAATCTGACCACCAACAGCCCCGTGCTCACGGAAAAACTCGCCGACCTTTGCGAAACGCTGGGCAAACCGTCCTCGGCCATTGAAATTTATGGACGCGCATTGAAACTGAATCCCTCGCCGCAGCAGCGCATCCGGCTCCGGCTCACGCTCGGCGAAAAACTGCTCATGCAAGGCCGCGACGCCGAGGCGGTTGAAAATTACAAGCAGCTACTCGCCGAATCGCCGGATTATCCCGGACACGATTCCATTATGAACACGATTGTCTCCCTTCAGAAAAAGATTGCCGCCACGAACGCGACAGCCAAACCTTGAATTGTCATGCCCATTTTCTTCGACACTCACGCACACCTTGATTATCCCGACTACGCGCCGGATCTGGCGGAAGTCGTCGCGCGAGCGCAGGCCGCCGGCATCACCAAAATCATTTCCATCGGCACCAGCCTCGACAGCAGCGAACGCGCCATCCGCCTCGCCGAAAAATTTCCAAATGTTTTCGCCGCCGTCGGCTGGCATCCGACCGAGGCGTTGAATGCTCCGTCCGATTTGCGCCCTGCGCTCCGCGAATTTGCCAAACATCCAAAAGTCCTCGCCATCGGCGAAACCGGCCTGGATTATCACCATTTGCCAAGCGGCGCGCACGAAGTGACGCGCCCTACCAGCGCAATCGAGGTAGGGCGCGTCACTCCGTGCGCGCCGTCTGCCGAAGATTTGCTTTACAAACAAAAGCAGGCGGAAATATTCCGGCAGCAGATGGAAGTCGCCGCCGAATTCGGATTGAACTGCGTCATCCATCAGCGCACGGCCTTCGACGACACCATCGCGCAGATGGAACCGTTCATCGGCAAGACGCGCGGCGTGTTCCATTGCTTCGGCGAGACGGTTGAGCGCATGAAGAAAGTTTTTGAAATCGGCTCGCTCGTCAGCTTCACCGGCATCGTCACGTTCAAGAACGCGCAGAACGTCCGCGATTGCGTCGCCGCCGCGCCGCCGGACAAGTTCATGCTGGAAACGGACTGCCCGTATCTCGCGCCCGTGCCCTATCGCGGCAAACGCTGCGAACCGGCTTACGTGAAGGAAATTTCCGAGACAGTCGCGCAGGTGAAAAATTGTTCGCTTGAAGAATTGAGTATGGCAACCTGCAAAACGGCAAAAGAATTTTTCCAAAAACTGGCATGACCAAGCAACAAGTCCTCGACCTCTACTTTCTGGACGCGCGGCACAAGCTCGTCGAAATCGCCGCATTTCTTGACCGCGTGGAGCGCGCGGACGGCAAGGACGATTTCCGCCTGAAAGCCTTTCACACCGCGCTCGACAAATTGAGCACTAACAAAAAGGAAAAGGCCAAAAATGTCCTGCTCGCCTTCAGCAATCCAACGACGAAGCCGGTTGCGAAAGCGGCGGGCAAAGGTGCGGTCGGCGCATGGCGTGGGGTTGATAGTTGATGGCTGATAGTTGATGGAATTTTCGCGTATGTTCAATTACGAAAAGCTCGAAACCTGGCAGGAAGCGATTACTTTTGCGGATTTGATTTATTCGGCGACAAAAAAGTTTCCCGGCGATGAGCGCTTCGGACTGACCAACCAAATGCGGCGCGCGGCGGTTTCAATTTCGTCCAATCTCGCCGAGGGTGCCTCGCGGAATTCACGGACGGATTTCGCCCGTTTTGTCGAAATCGCCACCGGCTCCGTTTTTGAAGTTGCATCACAGGCCTTCCTCGCCAAAAAACAAGGGTTCTTGTCCGAAACCGATTTCAAGCAAAATTACAAAGCTTCCGAAAAGCTCGGACGCATGTTGAGTGGATTACGCCGGTCATTGCTGAACGCCGCCTGACCATCAACCCTCATCCATCAACCTAGTGAAATATATCGAGCCTCACGCCCACATGGTCAGCCGCACGACGGACGATTACGCGGCCATGGCGCTCGCTGGATGCGCGGCGGTCTGCGAGCCAGCCTTCTGGGCGGGCTTCGACCGCTGCGCCGTTGAGGGCTTTCATGATTATTTTTCGCAGCTCACCGAACACGAACCGAAACGCGCGGCGAAATTCGGCATCAAACATTTCTGCTGGCTTTGCATCAATTCCAAGGAAGCCGAGGATGTAAAACTCGCGGAAGAAGTCATCGCGCTAATCCCCAAATTTCTCAACCGTCCAAATGTCCTCGGCATCGGCGAAATCGGCTTGAACAAAAACTCGCGGAACGAAATGCGCGTGCTGGAAATGCAGGTTGATCTCGCGGCAAAATACGACCGGTTGATTCTGGTTCACACGCCGCATCTCGAAGACAAGCTCAAGGGAACAAGATTGATTCTCGACGTTTTGAAAAACGACCGGCGTATCCGGCCGGAGCACGTCATCATTGACCACGTCGAGGAACACACGGTTGAATTGGTCTTGGACTGCGGAATGTGGGCGGGCATGACGCTTTATCCCGAAACCAAATGCACTCCGGCGAGGGCGGTTGACATGTTGGAAA
>CAYPTV010000053.1:0-11807 GCA_964413505.1 uncultured Bifidobacteriaceae bacterium
TGTCGTCCATGCGGAGGTTGCAGACGCCGCCGAACTCGCGCGCGATGCCGAAGTTGAGGCAGATGCTTTTCGCGTGGCCGATGTGGAGATAACCGTTCGGCTCCGGCGGAAAGCGCGTGTGGATTCGGGGATATTTCCTTTCCGCAACGTGCGCGGCCACGATGTCGCGGATGAAATCGGACGGCGCGGGCGGCGGATTTGAAACAGGTTCGTTTGGCGTGCTCATTTTGAAATTAAAATTAGCAAAAGGCCGCTCCGTTGAATAGCAAATTGGCGGCGCGGTCGGGATTATGCAGTTAACAAACTTTTGTGCTTTGAATCCGCAGATTTCACAGATGAACGCAGATTTTCTTGATTTTTATCCGCGTAATCCGCGTCATCTGCGGATAAAACAAATGCCCTGTTTGTGAAGTGCATAATCCCAGGCGCGGCGGGAAAAGACCGTCTCAATGCGCGGCCTGTTTGCCGGCATTTTTTGAATGAAGAACCTCGCTGATGGCGTTGAGCATGTCCTCGGCGGCATATGGCTTGCGAAGAAATGCCCGGACTGCGGGACACTTGACCTGGCTTTCGGTGGTCAGTCCGCTGGCGGCGATGATTTTGATTTCCGGATTGATTTGAACAAGCGCGTCAATGGCGGCGGGCCCGTCGAGAACCGGCATCATCATGTCCATCAGCACGAGGGCGATCTCATTTTTGTGATCCAAATAACAGGCGATGGCTTCCTGGCCGTCATTAGCGGCGAGGACACGGTAGCCGAACATTTGCAAAGTCCGTTTGGCGATGTTGCGGATGGCCGGCTCGTCGTCCACGACCAGGATGAGTTCGTCGTGTCCGCGAACCAGCGGGGCGTCCTTGTGCGGGATCTGGGCGGCAGGCTCGTGATTGCTGACGAGGGCCGGCAGATAAACCTGGAAGCAGGAGCCATGCTGGGCGGCGCTGGAAACGTTGATGAAGCCGCCGTGGCTCTTGACAATCCCCAGCGCGGTGGAAAGGCCCAGGCCGGTTCCCCTGCCAACTTCCTTGGTCGTGAAAAACGGCTCGAAAATCCGTTCGCGAATTTCCGGGGCCATGCCGATGCCGTTGTCGGTGACGCTGAAGACGACATACGAGCCGGGCTTGATTTCACCGCTGGTCAATGTGCGCGGCCGCTTCATTTCGATGTCGGCGACGGCCAGGGTCAGTATTCCACCATCCGGCATCGCATCGCGGGCGTTGATGCAGAGGTTCATCAAAACCTGATGAAGCTGGATGGTGTCGGCGGCGATGGTCGCGCCGTCGGACGCGAGATTGACCTGAAGCTGGATGGATTTGGGCAAAGTCTCGTCCAAAATTTTCCGCAGCTCCTGGATGACCTGGTGCGGGTGGGCGGGAATGCGGCGACCGTTTGTGCCGCGTGCGAAAGTCAGGATCTGCTTGACCAGGTCGGCGGCGCGACGGGTGTTGACGAGGATGGTCTCCTGCAATTGCCGGCGTTCGGACTCGTCGGGGCTCATTTCCAGCAACTGGCAGGACATCAGGATGGGCGCGAAAATGTTGTTGAGGTCGTGCGCGATGCCACCGGCCAGGACGCCGATGCTTTCCAGCCGCTGGGTGCGGAGGAACTGCGCCTCCAGTTTTTTGGCCTGGGTGATGTCGGTGTTTATGGCCAGGATGGAGGCCGGTTTTCCGTGCGCGTCGCGGACCAGCGTCCAGCGGGCTTCCACAACGATCTCGCCGCCATTTGCGTCGCGATGGTTGAATTCACCGTGCCACTTGTAATCTTGCAACAATGCCTGCCGGGCGTTGTTGAATTCAACCGGATCAATGCGCATTTTTTCGAAGGCAACGCCGCCGAAGGCCTCCTGCGCAGTCCAGCCGTAAATCCGCTGGGCGCTTTGGTTCCAGTAGAGAATCCGGTTTTCCATGTCGCTGACAATGATGGCATCGCCGGCCAGGTCCAGCATCCGCGCCTGCTCAGCGATTTTGTCCTGGGCCAGCTCGCGCTCGGTGACATCCATCAACATCCCCAGCACGGCGGATTTACCGCCAAACTCGGTGTGGCGGCCCAGCACTTCGATCTGGATGACGCAACCGTCCTTGCGCCGGCCGCGAAAAAAGTAATGCGCGAACTCGATCTCGCCGGCCAGCCTGCGGCGGATTTGTTTCAGCACCAGCGGACGGTCTTCTTGCAGGACCACGTCCATCAGATGGCAGGACGCTGACATCTCCTCCGGCGTGTATCCAAAAATCTCCGCCATGCGCGGATTGACATAAACAAACCGGTCATCCTGGATGATATAGACGCCCACGAGCGACTGCTCCACCAGCATGCGGAACTTGCGTTCGCTCCGCTGGAAGCCTGCCGTCTGCTCACGCACTTTCCGGCGCAACATCATCACCCAGAGAATTGTCGCCCCGATGATGACCGCCATGATGCCCACCACGTTGGCGGTATGCACGACCGTCCACCAGGTTGGCTCTTCCAAAATTTGAACGTCCTGTTCCGAAGGCAGCGTAAGCTGGAACGAACGCGGCACGCGCGCCTCATCCGCCAGCACCCGGTAAAGGCCGGTGACACGGAGAAGGCTGCCGGGATCAATGTTTTTCATCCGCGCGGAATCGGATGCCAGGCACTGCGCCTCAAAAACCCGGTTGCCTATCTGGAGCGTGAGCACATCGGCGGCGTCAATTTTCATGTGCTGTAAAAGGCGCGCGTCCGCCTGCACCCATCGGTCATGCCATTCCGGGACGAGGTTGGTCTCCTCCGTGAGCTGTTGAGGCGCTGGAAGCCGGCGGTGTCCGATCACCTTGAAAACAACGTTGCGCAACACATAGCCGTAATCTCCCAGGCTGGGATAACCGGACGCCATCATATAATCCCCCTGTTTCAACTGGCCGGGCAATGCCATCACATGAACCCCGGCATCCGCATCCTCAATAAAAAAAGAATTGAAATCGCACATCGTCACCAGCCCGGCGAGGTTGATGCGATGCTGCAAAGTCTGGCGCGGATGAAACCTGTTGAGGCTGGCGATGGGCTGCACCGGCAGGCTGAACGGATCGGTCACGCCCGGTTCCTCGACATGCACGTCGTCGAGGGACGACGCCCACAGGACCGAGCGGACAAGCTGGCGCTTCTCGTTTGCCGTTGAACCGCAGGCTCCATTGATCCGCACGATGGCGTCCAGCAATTGAACCGGCTCGCGCTCCGCCGGCACTTTCACGGTGATCATGCCGCTCAAATCGCTCAAGTTGATCTGCGCTATGCCGTTGCTGAATGACATCGAACGCACCACGCCCCGCACTTCAATCCACTGGCTTCCGTCCTGGCCCGTCGCCAGTTGAAACAGCGTTTCAGGCTTCGGCAGCGGCAGGCGGCCAGAACTGATTACGGTCACATTGGACGCCAGCACGATGGGTGAATAATTGCCCGGATCGCTCACCCCCTCTATTTTCACAAAATCCCCAGGCTTCGGGCTGGTGGAATTTGTCTGCATCTGGATTGAAATTCCGGCCGAATCGTCCTGGACAAAAAAATAATCTTTGTAATGGGCATTCACCGTGACAATCCCGCGCAGTTGGACCGGATAATGCCACGCCGCCTTTTCCTCGGGCAAATCCCGGATTTTCCAAACCTTGTCCAGCAACGGCAGCTTCGCCGGCCTGGCTGAAGAGGCGGATTCCTGGAAGTTTGTGGAAATTGCCTCCACCGGACTGGCCACGGCATTTTTAAGACCGACCGAGTAACCGTCTGCAACCGGCTGGCCTTCCAAATCCACCTGCTCCGTCACCGCCGGCAGGCCCGCCTGATGCGTTTCCGCGAAGATTGTTTCCGTCCCGTCGTTGACCACGATGTATTCTCCCAGCCGCTCATCCAGCACCGTTCCCCTCACGCGGACAAATGCGTTGTCGTTCTCCGCAGTCCAGGCGGCTTTCAAGGAAGCAATCGTCCGCAGCGGAATGGATGAGGATGACGGCGGCAATGCGTCAGTGGACGATGATGAATTTGTGCCGGGAGTTTCCAGGCTGGCCGCCGGTTCCCGGTGACAGCCCGCCATCATCGCCATCATGGCGCTGATTAAAAAAAGACGGATGCCTCTGAGACGTTTCACTTTTGATTTTCCAAAAATTCAGCCCCGAACCATCGCTTCCGATGCCTGCAACAACCGGGGTGCTGCCTTCGAGATGAACGGCCTCAGATTGCCTGAAAATCCGGGACGGTCAATGACAACCCGCACGGATTGTTGCATTGCCCTGAAATTCCCGGCGCCCAACCTTCAGCTTTTTTCGGTGACGAGCGGGGAAAACTGGCGCGTGTCCGGGTCGTAGGCAAACAGCTCGGCCGTGGCAATCTTGAAAAACCAGCCGTGCAGCCGCAGCGAGGCGTCCATCAGCCGCTCCTGCACGCAATGATAGCTGTGCAGGTTTTCGAGGCCGAACAGGACATTTTCCTCCGCCGCCGCCGTCCACCGCGCATCGCGGTCGCGCAGATGCGCGTAATCTTTTTTCAGCGTTTCCAAAACCGGCGAGGCTAGTTTCAGCCAGTCGCGCAAATGCGGCGTGGAATCTCCGGCGGGCGTTTCGCCGAGCAGCGCGGAAATGGCGCCGCATTGCGAATGGCCGCAAATGACGATGTCGCTGACGCGCAAATTTTCGACGGCAAATTCAATGGCGGCGGCGGTGGAATTGGTGTCGCCTTTGGCGTTTGCGGACGGGACGATGTTCCCGACATTTTTCACCACGAACAGATCGCCCGGCTTGCTCTGCGTGATCAGCTCCGCCAGCACGCGCGAGTCCGAGCAGGTGATGAACAGCGTGTGCGGGTTCTGCCCCTCCTGCGACAGCTTGCGGAAAAGCGAACGGTAATTGCCAAACACATCAGTCTGGAATTTGTGGACGCCTTCGATGAGCCGTTGCATTTTAGCGGGTAGTCAGTTGTGAGTAGTCCGTGGTCAGTAGCAGGATGATCGAAAGCTACTGACTACTGACCACTGGCTGTTGACTGCGAAATATTTTTATTTTTCGCACGCGATTCCTCCATCAGCTTGACCTTGAATTTTTTCAACTCTTCCCGCAACCGCTCATCGCCCACCGCGAGGATTTGCGCGGCCAAAATTCCCGCGTTGCGACCGCCGCCGACCGCGACCGTCGCCACCGGCACGCCCGGCGGCATCTGCACGATCGCCAGCAGCGAATCAAACCCGTCAAACGCCTTGCCCAAGATCGGCACGCCAATCACCGGCAAGGTCGTGAACGCCGCCGTCACGCCCGGCAGATGCGCCGCGCCGCCCGCGCCCGCGATGATGACCTTGACGCCTCGCGCGCCCGCGCCCGAAACATATTCCTCCAGCCCGTGCGGATCGCGATGCGCCGAGATGACCTTGGCCTCGCTGGCCACGCCAAATTCCGCGAGCGCATCGGCGGCCAGTTTCATGGTCGGCCAGTCCGAATCACTGCCCATCAATATGCCGACGAGCGGCTTGTCAGATGAATTTTTCATTGTCGGACAAAATTGAGCGAAGAAATCGCCCGTTTGGCAAGAAACAAAATCAAGATTGCGCGGGCGATTCCCATGGCAGCATCACATGATTTCCGGAATGCTGTTTGTTGCAGGCGCTGCTGGCGGCGCGTTCGTTGGCGGCGGGACCGCCTGGATGCCGGACGTTGAAGCAGCCGGTGGATATAGCAGGAGGCTCAAATTTGTCACACCCAAAACGGTCAATTGGTTCGTGCTGTCCAGCACCATCTCCGGCTTGTCGTGATAATTCTTGATCTTGCCGCGGATCTCGATTGATTTTCCCTTCAGCGCGTTCGCATCGCCATAAAAACTGCTCTTGCCGTGAAAAATCACCACCTCAAACGGCGACGCGGGATATTTCTTGTCGAGATTCAAAAATGTCACCGATGGCCGGATCGTCACCTGCACCACCCTGCCCGTCACGATCATTTCCTTGTCGTAAAAATTCGTTGCATTCGCCGCGCCGATTTTCAGCGGGGCCGGGCTGTTGGTTTCTTGCGCTGACAATTCAACCGCAAGCGCAAAGGCCGCCAAGATCAGGATACCGATTTTCATATGATCATTGGACGCGTCTTGCCCCGTTTCGGCAACAAAAAATCCTGGACGGTCAATAATGTTGCCGGCTGAACCCTCTTTTGAGCGGCGGAAAATTGCCTCAAGCGTTGCCGCAGACGCGACGGTAAAGCGCCTCGTAGCGCGGCACGATGACTTCGGCGGAAAAGTGTTCGCGGGCGCGCCGCCGTGCGCTCCGGCCCAGCGCGACACGGCGTGCCGGGTCGTCAATCAGACTTTCAACCGCACCCGCGAGCACACCGGCATCTTCGGAGGCGACCAGTGTTCCGCTGACGTTGTCCTCGATCACTTCCGGGATGCCGCCGACGTTGCGGGCGACGCTCGGGCACGCAAAGAACATCGCTTCGAGGATGCTCAAACAAAAACTTTCAGTGTCCGACGTGAACAGGCCGAGGTCGGCGGCCTGCAGGTAATCTTCGATGTCGTTGACCTTCTCGCGGACGATCACTTGCTTGGCCAGACCAAGCCGCCGCACGTCGTTGGCGAACGGTTCGAAACTTCCTCCGGCAAGGATGACGAGCTTGAACGAATCGCGTCGCCGGATGCGCGCGACTGTTTCCAGCAGCAGGTCAATGCGCTTCAACGGGCGCAGGTTGGAGGAATGGACGATGACCGCCTCGTCCTTCACGCCCAGTTCGCGGCGCACCTCCTCGCGCGAACGTTTCGGCGGACGCGGCGCAAAGAAATTGTGGATGACATCCATCGACCCGTTGAAGCCGAGCACCTGCTGCGTTTCGTGTTTCAGGAAAGCAGACACGGCGGTGACTGCGTCCGAGTGGGTCAAGGCGTGATGAATGGCCGGGCGGTAATCCGCATCGCGGCCAAGCATCGTCGTGTCCGTGCCATGCAACGTGGTGACAACGCGCGGCTGCAGTTCCGGCGGCAGCATCGCGCGCGCGAGAATCGCAGCGGTCGCGTGTGGCACGGCATAGTGGACGTGCAACACGTCAAGGCCGTGGTCGCGGCTGACCTCGGCCATCCGCACCGAGAGCGGCAGCGTGTAATCGGGATATTTGAACAACGGGTATTCATTGACCACGACCGGATGAAAATGAAGGCGCGGAGAATTTTCAGGCAGGCGGAACGGGCGTTCGTAGCTGATGAAATGCACTTCGTGTCCGCGCCGTGCCAGCTCCTCGCCCAACGCGGTCGCGAGAATCCCGCTCCCGCCGACGGTGGGATAACAGGTGATGCCAATTTTCAGCGGGCGAAGCGTGGCCATATCAAAATCGTCGCATACTGCGATTCGTTTGCGACAGCGAATCGAACACGAGAGTGTCGTTCGGAAACAATGCGATGGCGTGGCCGATGCCGGCGCGCAATCCGTTCAGCCGCGCGCGCGCGAGTTGCAGCTCTATGTAATTGCGTGTGCGGACTTGCGACTCGTGCGCAGCCATCGCCGCGCTCCAAGCAGCGACGATCTCCGGTGCGGAGACATCAATCAGCATCGGCGTGATGTCGCGCGGCTCGGCCTCGGTGGTGACGGCGTAATAAAACAACTGGTCAATCGCGTGCGGTGAATATTTGCGCAATTCCTTCAAGCCGCCGTAACGGGCAAGTCGCGTCGCGTCGCGGACAATTCTTCCGAGCCTCGCATGGTCGGGGTGCTGGTTTTCAACAAGGCTTGGCGCAAGAACGATGCCGGGGCGGATGCGGCGGACGATGGCGGCGAGATTGATTGCGTGCGCAGCGCGAACTTCGAGATGGGCGTCGCCGTCGAGTTCGATAAATTCAATCGTCGCTCCGAGCAGCGCGGCGGATTTTTTTGCTTCCTCCGTTCGTTGTCTGGGCGTGCCGTGAGTTCCCGCCTCGCCGCGCGAACAGATGACAAAATGGACTAAACGTCCCGCGCGGGTTTCATTTGCAATCACACCGCCGCAGCCGAATTCGATGTCGTCGGGATGTGCGCCGAAGGCCAGCAGTGGCGCGAATTCAGTTTTTGATTTCAATGTAGGCTTCATCGGATCGGTCAATGGCATCGCGGCAGATAAAAGTAATTTCCGGCGCGTCTTCCCGGCGAAGATAAGCTTGTTCCCCTGCCCCGGCAACGTAATGCGTGCAGCACACGACGGATTGCATCCAGCGCAATCGCGTGTCGCGTGCCGGACTGATTTGTTCCTTGGTGAAAGCTGTCATTGGCAAAGTGAAAAACACATCGCCGCCGGAGTGCAATCTCAACGCACCATCAACAAACCGAGCACGGACAATTTCGCCTCCGTGCGGAACGTCCACGAAAAATTCCGGCACGTCACAGGCGGCTTTGCGAAAAGCCGGATCACTTGAACGCGCCACGCGAATGCCTTCGAGCAGACCCATCCGGCGATACATCGCCAGGCAAAAATCCGCGACGCTGGCGGCGGAAACGCCTTTGAAAAGATCAATCAAGGGTTGTTCAACATAGTTCGGCAATTGAAGCGCGGTCTTGGGCTGCCAGTCGGCGGGAATGGACTTGAGATGAAGCGGGGAAAATTTGCGCTGCGTTTTGTTGGCGAACGCGAAGTTGAGAATAGCCGGTTCGTTGGTTTTGCGATGGCGGAGAACTGTCTGTGTTTCGCGCGGGTCGTGGTCGCTGTCGTGACAGAAAAAAACGATCTCGCCGCCGATTTCCTTTTGCAGCCGGCGTGCGGTCTGGATTTTGGCGACGAGGAAGCGTTTTGGAAAAAAACCACACGGCTGCTGGCCGAAGCAAATGACTGGTGCGGCGCTCATATTGTGTCTGGTTGAGTTTTTGCCCTGTTTCCGAAAATCTTTTGAAACGCGACACTGAAAATCACACAGGCGGCAACGCCAATCGGATTGAGCCAGAGATAACCGATCTCGTGGCTCGGATAGGCTTTGCCGAGAAAGAACAGCGCCAGAACGAGAATCTGCGCCACCAGCGCCGCCACAAAAACCGCCGAGCCGCCGACGCGCTTCAGAAAGAACGCAACGACGAACACGCCGAGCAGCGCCGGATAAAAAATCGAGGCCACGATGTTCAAACCTTCGATGAGGTTTTCGGCGGAACTCACATAGAGCGCAAAGCCGATGGCGAAGAATCCCCAAAGCGCGGTGAACCATTTTGCGTTGCGCACGTTCCGCGCCTCGTCGTGCGCCGCGAGCGGACGGAAATGCCGCCACAGGTCAATCGTGCTGGTCGTGCCGAGCGCGTTCAGTTCGCCGGCCTTGGATGAAAGTGCGGACGCAAACATCACCGCGATCAGCAGGCCGACGACTCCGTGCGGCAGTTGCGTCAGGATGAAGGTGATGAAAACGTAATCCGAATCTTTGACCTGCGCGTTTGGATCCACGGACTTCAACGTGTCGCGCGCTTCCTGGCGCAAGCTTTGATCCGCTTTTTGAGCCTCGGCCATTGCGCTCCGCGCGGCGGATTCCTCCGCGACATCGCCATGGTCGCGGGCGGCAATCCACGCGCGGATTTTCGTCTGCTGGTCGGCGTGCAGCACGGTGTATTTTTCCTCGATGGCTTTGAACGCCGCGCCCTGCGGGCCTTCGACATGACGCCGCCATTCGGTTTGATTGAAAAAAACCGGCGTGTCCGGCTGGAATTGATAGAACACAAACAGCATCGCGCCGAGCATGACGATGAAGAATTGCATCGGAATTTTGAAAACGGCGTTGAACATCAAACCGAGCCGGCCTTCGCGCAACGCCGCGCCGCCGATGTAGCGTTGCACCTGCGACTGGTCGGTGCCGAAATACGACAGCGACAAAAACAATCCGCCGAGCATCCCGCTCCAAAACGTGTAGCGCCGCTGCAAATCCGGCGTGAAGTCCACCGCCTGCAACTTGCCCATCGCACCGGCGATATGCAGCGCGTCGGGGGGCAGTTTCGTGAGCAGCACGACAAACGCGGTGATCATGCCACCGAAGATTACACCCATCTGCAATTTCTGGGTGAGGTTCACCGCGGCGCTTCCGCCGGTGACGGTGTAAATGATCACGAGGATCCCGGTGAAAATAATGGTGAGATCAAGCCGCCAGCCCAGCACGGTCGAAAGGATGATGGCCGGCGCATAAATCGTGATGCCCGCCTGCAGGCCGCGTTGCAAAAGAAAGATCGAGGCGCCGAGCAGCCGCGTCTTGGTGTCGAAGCGTTTTCCCAGGTATTCATACGCGGTATAGACGCCCAGCCTGCGGTAAATCGGCAGGAACACCGCACAGACAATGATCAACGCGAGCGGCAGGCCGAAATAATTCTGGATGAACGCCATTCCGCTTTCGTAGGCCTGCCCCGGCAGCGAGAGATAGGTGATGGTGCTCGCCTGCGTGGCCATCACCGACAGGCCGATTGTCAGCCAGCCGGTGTTGCGGTTACCCTTGAGATAGGTGTTGAGGTTGTCGGTGTGCCGCGTGCGCCAGGTGCCGTAGGCGGCGATGCCCAGCATCGTGCCGAGCAGGACAAACCAGTCGAGCGCATTCATGCAAAATAGCGCGAGAAGATGGCGAGCAGCACCACGACCAGCACAAAAAACGCGAAGACAAAAATGTAAATTCCGCGCCAGGAGCGGAAGACTGGCACTCCGGTTTCTTCAGTTTCACGCGCGGATGGTTCCGTAGCGTCAGTTTTTTTCATTTGCCCAGTGAAATTAAATTCGCAAATAGCCGGTAGGCGCCGGGGACTCCTGCGGGCAATTGTCGGAAAAATGCCAGCCCGGTATAGACGAAATAGCCCTTGCCGTATTTCGCGACGAGGACGCCGCCCTTGAGCGGCTGCTCGCCGGGGTCGTTCATCGCGAGCAGCGGCGTGTAGTGGTTATCCCACGAACTCGGAAAATAAGCGCCGCGCTCCTGCACCCAGCCTTTGAAATCATCGGATGTCAGACGGTTTGGCGTGGTCAAGGCCGCGTTGTCCGGCGCAAGAAATGTCACCGGCGAATTCTCGTCGGTCACACGCTGCTGCGGCGCCCCGCCCGCGATGGAAAGATCATAGGGTCCGAGCTGCGGCGTCTTCAGGCCGTTCGGACGATTATATTGCGCGACCACCGTGCCGCCGTTCTGGACGTAGGCAAACAGCCCGGGCAGATTCGCCGCGAGGGCGGTGCGCTCGTTGAACGCGCGCACGCCGATCACCACCGCGTCCAGCCCGCCCAGTTTTTCCGGCGTCAGATCCGCGCCGGTAAGCGTCGTGACCGCGTAACCGAGTTGCGTGAGGTCTTCCGCCGTGTCGTCGCCCGCGCCGGGCAGATAGCCGACATTTCTTCCGTGAATCGCGTAATCAAACGCCACGACCTTGAGCCGCGCCGCTGATTGCAGCAATTGAACGGGAATGTGGTCGTAGCGAATCTCATAACGTCCGTTGCTGAATTTTTCCCCGCCGATCTCCGCCACGGCAAGAAAACTGCCTGAATCCGCCTGCGCCGGCGAGGTCACGGTGAACTGAAGCCGCGTTTTGTCGCCTGCCTTGGAAATTTCAAACAACCGGCTTGCAGGCGAGACGCTCCAGCCGTCCGGTGCTTCGAGGTGCAACGTGCCGTTCATGTTCGCGCGCGCCGCAGTGACTTCGACTTCAACCCTTTTCCCGGCGCGCGGCGCGAAGAGCGCCACGCTGGAACCGAACTTCAGCGACACCGGCGAAATCACCGCCAGCCGGCGCATCGGTTTTCCCGGCTGCTCCAATGCCAGCGGTTCGTCGGGAATGACGAGCGTCTCCCCGCCGACCTCAAAAACATATTCGACTGGAAATGGCGGCGGATTTTCCGGCTGTCCGATCAACCTGGTCTCCGCCACCCGG
>CAYPTV010000054.1:0-11724 GCA_964413505.1 uncultured Bifidobacteriaceae bacterium
ACCAGCAAATCGGCGTCCTCAAAAATGATTTCAAAAAGTTTTTCCAGGCGCGGAGAAGCCTGCCAGAGAGTTGCTGCGAGACGGAGAAAATTGTTTGTATCTGCTGATTGTAAATCACGTCTGGACTTTGGCGCACATCGCTGGTTTGCTGTGGCTATTATGGGCCTACGAAAGGGATCTCGGTTTAAGAAAAATCTGTCGCCGCATCAGAAACAAATCCGGTTTTTCACCAGATTATGCCTGGTCATCATCATCCTTGCGACCACCCTGATATTCTGGCTGGCGAACCGTTAGCACCGGATTTCAAAATCCAGCCGCCTTGTTTCCGCCCGGCTTGTCCGGCCTGCGGTTTTGGATTATGCTGCGCCGCGTGAAGGAAAAATGGAACAAGCTGTTGCCGGCCCTGTTTGTCGCGGCGTTCGCGCTGTCGCGGATTCCCGGCCTGCTGCCGCAAAATTTCAGCGCGGCATATGCGTTCGCGTTCTGCGCAGGCGTTTATTTTTCCAAAAAGATTTCATGGTGGCTGCCGCTTGTGGTTCTGGCGGCGACCGACATCGGATTAAATTTTTATTATCAGCATCATTATCCCGAAGACAATGTCTGGAGCGCTTCCAATCTCGCGAACCTCGCATTCAATTACGCGGCCTACGCCGTCCTGATTTTTCTTGGCCGGCGGTTCAAGCCTCAGTCGTCCTTCGTCGCGCTGCTCGGCGGCGGAATTTTCGGCGCGATCCTGTTTTATCTCATTACAAACACGGCGTCGTGGTTCTTCAATCCGTTTCAAAACCCCGAATACACGAAAAGTTTTTCCGGCTGGTTGCTGGCGCTCACAAAGGGAATCAACGGCTGGCCGACAACGTGGGAATTTTTCCGCCACACGCTTTTGAGCGGCGGGATTTTCACCGCGCTGTTCGTCGGCGCGGCGAAACTGACCGCGCCCGCGGAATCGCCCGTTGAAAAAACCGCCGGCGCGCGCGATGAGGAACCTGAAACGGAAGCTGAAGAGGCAAAAGCATGAAACGAATCTTGAATCCTTCCGGCAGTTGAATTAATTTCCCGTTGATGAGCATTACCGCAGAAAAAATCGCCGCCGAGGCGCTCGCGCTGCCGGACGATGAACGCGCCTTTCTCGCGCGCGAACTGATCGTCAGCCTCGATTTGGAAACCAGTCCCGACGCAGAGGCCGAGTGGTCTAAAGCGATTGACCGCCGCTCGCGCGAAATTTCCGAAGGCAAAGTCCAATGCCGTCCCGTCGAGGAAACCGTCCAAAAAATCCGCGCCAAACCTCATGCTTCGCGTCGTCAGCCATCCTGAAGCCGACGGAGAACTGGAGGAGCGTCCATCTTATTGGAAACATCGCGAATGAAAATCGGCGTCATCTCCGACACGCACGGATTTCTCGACCCGAAGATTCCGAAAATGTTCGCGGGCGTGGAACACATTTTGCACGCGGGCGACATCGGGTTTGCCTCGATCATTTCCGAGCTGGAAGAAATCGCGCCGGTCACCGCCGTCCTGGGGAACAACGACGCCGGGCTTTCATTTCGAGAAACGGAAACCGTCGAACTCGCGCGGGAAAAATTCCTCATCCACCACATCGTTTATCCGCCTGAGCCGTCGGACAAATTGAAATTGCGGATCGCGCGCGAAAAACCGGACGCCGTCATTTTCGGCCACACGCACAAGCGTTTTTGCGAAACCATCGGCGGGATTTTGTTTTTCAACCCCGGCTATTGCGGCAAGCCGAGGTTTGGCGCGGAACGCAGCGTCGCCATTTTGCACTGCCACGAGGAAGAAATCCGCGCGGAATATTTTTCGCTTTGAGTTTGTCCGCAGATTTCGCAGACGGACGCAGATTAAAAAAACCGCAGGCAAAATCTGCGTTGACCTGTGAAATCTGCGGTTAAAAGTTTTACGCTCTGAATTGCTCTGGACAAACATTTCCCGGATGCCCAAAGTCGGGCCGTGAAAAAACCGGAAATTCAATGGCTGGACAAGCCCGAAGATCATGATTATCCCGCCGCGTTTTCCTATTTGAGCCTCATCCACGACAAGGAACACGCCAAACGTCTCGTGGCCGCGCTCCAGGCCGCGCCGGTCGTCCAGTTCAAGGCCAAGGATATTTTCAGGGCCTCGGGATTGTCGCTGCTCGGCATCAGCAATTCCCACGTCGAAAAGGACCGCGTCAAAATCCGCGCGCGCAAAAAATTGTCACCGCTCCTGCTGGCGCGCGATGCTGGCGGCGGAAAAGTCGTCATCGCCGACGGCTATCACCGCCTTTGCGCCGTGTATTCGTTTGATGAAGACGCGCTGATTCCCTGCAAGATCGTTTGAATAATCCGCAGATTGCGCAGATGGGCGCAGATTAAAAAGCCGCAAATAAAATCTGCGTCAATCTGTGCAATCTGCGGACAAAAGCTCTTCAACGGCGGCGTGGATTTCCTCGGTGGTCGCCGCCGGCGGCAATGGATTTCCGAAGCGCACGGTGACGGGATAAAAAACCCGGTGCGGCCATTTCCAGAAAAATTTTCCGCGCTCGTAGCTGAAGATGCTGCCCCACACGCCGACGAGAGCGATTGGAACAACCGGCGCGTCCACATTTTTCATGATGCGCCCGGAGCCGCGCTGGAATTCGTTCATCCCGCCCGTGCGCGTGATTTTTCCCTCGGCGAAAATGCAGACGACCTCGCCGGCGCGGATCGTGTCGGACGCAGTCTGCAGGGATTTCAGCAATTCGCGCGGGCCGAAATTCGCCGCGATGGGAATCAGTCCGAGAATTCCGCCGAAGGGCTTTATCCACCACAATTCGTAATAGCTTTTGTCCATGATGAAATGGATTTTGCGGTCGGTCGCGGCCATGAGCAGCGGCGCGTCCACGAACGAAACGTGGTTGCAGACGAAAAGCGCGCCGCCCTTTTCGGGGATGTTGTCCCGGCCCTCGACGCGGATCCGGTAAATCGTCCGCGTCACAATCCAAAGAATAAACCTGACCAGCGCATCCGGCAAAAGCACCAGCGCGTAAATCGCGCCGACGAAAGTCAAGATGCCGCCGAAAAGAAAAATCTGCCGAGGCGAGCATTGCGCAACGTTCGCCAGCAAATAATAAGTGCCTGAGGCGAGAAAAACGCCGACGAACGAAAGCAGGTTGGCCGTTGCAAGCATTTCTCCCTTTCTGGCCTTGTCGGGCCGGTGCTGCAACAGCGCGGCGACCGGCACGATGAAAAAGCCGCTGAAAAATCCGAGCAGCGCCAGCAAAACCAGGTCGCCGTGAAGCGAGAATTGCGGCGACGCGAGCAGCGCGGAAAAAATGGAAAGCCCGAATGCGCCCAGCGGCACGAGGCCGTATTCGATTTTGCCGCCGGACAAAAAGCCCGCCGCGACGCTGCCCAGCCCGATGCCGAGCGCAAGCGCGACGTTGAGGATTCCGATTTTGGTTTCGTCAACGTGCAGGACATTTGCGCCGAAGAAAAACAGGTTCAGCAAAAGCAGCGCGCCGATAAAATTGAAATAGGTGTTGCCGAGAAACGCCAGCACGAGCGGACGGTCTTTGCGGATGGCGCGGAGCTGCTCAACGATTTGGCCGATGAGGTCGTCACGGAATTTTCGCGACGGGTCGGCGGCGGGCACGCGCGAAATGCCGAGGCTCGTCGTCAAACCGAATATCGCGAGCGCGATCAAGATGATTCCCGACCAGAATTGTTCACCGTGGAATTTTTTGGCGAAGAAGGCGGCGGCGACGGTTCCGAAAATAATTGCGGTGAACGTGCCGAGTTCGAGCAGGCCGTTGCCCCAGGACAATTTTTTCTCCGGCAGCAGCTCCGGCAGCAGGCCGTATTTGGACGGGCCGAAAAACGCGCTGTGCGTTCCCATCAGGAAAACGGTGCCGAGCAGCATCGGCATTTGATTGAGGAAAAGTCCGGCGAGGACGAACAGCATGACGAAGACTTCAAAAATTTTCACGCCGATGGAAATGGTGCGCTTGCTGAAGCGGTCGGCGAGGACGCCCCCGGCCATCGAAAATAAAATGAACGGCAATGAGAACAGCGCGCCGACAAGCTCGCCGATTTTGTGCTGCTCGGCGAGCGGGACGTTCAGGCCGAGGATCATGAAGACGACGAGGTTTTTCAGGACGTTGTCGCTGAACGCTCCCTGAAATTGCGTGACGAAGAGGCACCAGAAGCCGCGTCGGCCCCCGCCGAGTCCGGGCGCGGCAGGAGCAGGTTTGCGAGTTGCGAATTGTGATTCTTGGTCTGGCTTGGCCACGCACAAAGTTTTCATCGGGACGGCGCCAATAATCAATCCGCAAATGCAGGCCGCGTCGCAGCGGCGGGGGGATTGTTTATTCGAGCCGCGCGGGAACTAAACGGGTGATGGATAAAAAGTCTTCTGATGATTATTTGAATTGCTGCTTGCAATAAACAGCCGGAAGGGTATAAAAACGCGCATGGATTTGCCGTTCCTCCACAGTTCAGCAAGGAAAAAGCGCAGCCAGATAATGGCGGTTGACCTCGGAAGCCGCACGACCAAGGCCGTCCTTTTGGAACGGCGGGGGGAGTTGCTGGCCTTGTCCCGCTATGCGATGCTGGACGCGCCGATTTACGACAAGAAATTTTCCGCCGACCTGCTTTCCGATCATTTACGTTCCGTGGTGGAGGCGCTGGGCAACCCGACGAAGCTTGTGACGCTGGGCATAGGGCTGGACGACGCGGTGGTGCGGCAGGTGGAGCTGCCGCAGATTCCGGTGAGCGAAATGCGGATGGTTCTGAAAAACAATTCCAGGGCTTATTTGCAGCAGGACCTGCCGAACTATGTATTCGACTGCTACATTTTTCCGCCCCGGCAGGAGAACGGCAAGTCCGTGGAAGCGGCCAAGCCCACAGGCGTGATTCCAAAACTGAAGGTGCTGGCGGCGGGCACCAAGCAGGCGACGTTGAACGATTTTCAAACGGCCGTCAAAAATGCGGGGCTGACGCCGGACTGCATCGTGCCGGGATTGATCGGCCCGGCGAACGCCTTTGAACTGGCCTTGCCGCAGGTGTTCGCCAACGAGACGGTGGCGCTGGTGGACATCGGCTTCAAACAGACCTCGATTTGCATCATGGACCATGGCGAACTGGTTTTGAGCCGCGTGGTCGGCATCGGTGGCGACACTTTGACAACGGGGCTGGCAGAGGCGTTGAAAGCCACTTACGCCGAGGCGGAGGGCGCCAAAGTGGGGATGTCACCGGACGCCAAATTTGCGATTGAAGCGCAGGTCGTGCCGCTGGGGCGCGAATTGCGGGCGTCGCTGGACTTTTTCGAGCACCAGCAGGACCGTCCGGTTTCGCAAGTTTACATCAGCGGCGGCACGGTGCGTTCGGAAATGATTTTGCAGATGCTTCACAGCGAAATGATCGTGGAGTGCAAGACATGGAATCCGACGGGGTTCCTGCAAATGGCATTGCCCGGACAGATGGCTGTGGAAATTGACCATGTGGGGCCGCAATTGACCGTGGCCGTGGGAGCGGCATTGTCGGCTTTTAACTAATCGGATTATGCCCATACATATCAACCTGCTTGCAGAAGCCCAGGCGGCGGAAGAGTTGCGCCGGCGCGACCCGGTCAAGCGCGCCACTTTTCTGGGGGCGTCACTGGTGGTGCTCATGCTGGTTTGGAGCGGCATGATCCAGCTCAATTCCGTGCTGGCGAATCAACGGCTGACCGGGGTGCAGGGGGCGATTACGGATCACAACAAGGAATATACCAACGTGCTGGCAAACCTGAACAAGATCGCCGTGGCCAGAAACAAGCTGGAGGCGCTCAAGAAACTGCAGGCCGCGCGCTTCCTTCAGGGAAACCTTCTCAACGCGCTTCAGGAGGTCACCGTGGACGGCGTGCAATTGACGCGGGTGCGTGAGGAGCAGACCTATTTCTTGACGGACGGAAGCGTTGCCACGACCAATTCAGACGGCCGCGCAATCCCGGGCCGGGCGGGCACCAGCAGGGAAAGGATCGCCCTGATCCTTGACGCACGTGATTACAGCGCAAATCCTGGGGATCAGGTCAACAAATTCAAACAGGCCATCGCGAACCAGTCTTATTTCAAAAGCGTGCTCGACAAGACAAACAACGTTCAGATGACAAGCATCTCCCCGCTGCAAACCGGCCCTGACGGCAAGGATTTTGTGCTGTTCACGGTGGAGTGCAATTTCCCGGAACAAACCCGATGAACAAGCTGCCAAAAGAAAAGCGGGACCAGCTCATCCTCGTCATCATCGTCACGGTGACTCTGCTGGTGGCGGTTTATTTTGGCCTGATTCGCCCGCAGTATGCCAACATTGCCAAAATACAAAACGACACAAGAGCGGCGCAGCAAAAACTTGTGGATGTCGAAAACACCATCAACAAATCCGAAGCCACAACCACGGCATTGTTCGACATCAGCGACACGCTTTCACATGCCGAGGAGGACATGGCCTCCGGTGATACCTACGCCTGGACCTTCGACACCATCCGGAATTTCAAAACCCCCTACAAGGTGGAAATCCCACCCCCAGGCCAGCCGACCACAGGCGATGTGGATCTGCTTGCAAATTTCCCCTATAGGCAGCTCAAGTTCACCATCAGCGGCACGGCCTATTACCATGACCTGGGTGATTTCATTGCCCACTTCGAAAACAATTTCCCGCATATCCGGGTGGTGAACATCACCCTCGATCCAAGTGGTGGAAGCGGCGATGACTCCGAAAAACTTTCGTTCAGGATGGACATCATCGCCCTGATAAAACCCAACGGTGCCGGAAAATGAAACCGAATTTGAATACATTCTGGAATCTGGCGGCGGTGTTGCTGCCGTTGGCTGTCACCGGCACGTCACTGTTGGAGGCCGCGCCCGCCGCCCCGTCAGTTGATACAAATGCGCCCCCCATGTCGGTGTTTATCATCCCTGACAACCCCAAGGAAGGTCGCGATCCTTTTTTCCCAAATTCCATGCGGGTGTATAAAGATCGCCCGGCCCCCCCCGGCGCAACTAATTTGTCGGCGCTCAAGCTTCAAGGCATCAGCCGGGGTAGGAATGGGGCCTTTGCGGTCATCAACGATGAAACTTTTGCCGTCGGGGATGAAGCGACTGTCAAGATTGACACGGGCAAGATTGACGTTCGCTGCATCCAGATCAAGGGCAATACTGTGACGGTCGAGGCCGGCGGCCAGATTCTGACATTGATTTTATCCAATCCATGAAACCGATTTTTTCAAACAAAAGCTCGCCGCCATGCCGCATCCAAAACAGCGTCAAAAGCCGGCGCGAACAAGGACGCGAATCAGGAAAAATTGTTTTGGCATCCGCAACGTTTTTGCCCATCCTCGTCAAAGTGGAAAAGATAGGAGAAATATCATGAACAAAACAAAAATATTTATCACCATCCTGCTTGCCGGACTTGTCACGCAGCAGCCTGTTTTTCCCCAACCCGCCGCCACACTGGCCGCAACCAACAGCGCGCTTTATGACGCCATGGTCAGCAACGCGGTGAGGTTTTCCACCAGCACCGATGAACCACCCGGTGCAGCCGTCACAACCGTCGTCACCAATGAAACTAAAACTGTCACCACGACCGTCAGCAACCCGCCGGTGACGCCCGCCGTCAGCAATGTGACGATGGCTCCCGCAGCCAGCAATCCACCCGCCAGCACGGTCGTCACCGCCCAGGCCGCAACCTCGACCGTCAGCAACATGGCGGCTTCCGCCGCCTCAGTCAGCAATGTGACGATTGTTTCTGCCGACAGCAATCCGCCCCCCATCAAGATCGTCTCCACCGTCAGCAATGAACCTTCTCCCGCCGTTTCCGCCGGCAATGTGGCTGTCGCCCCTTCAATCAGCAACGCACATCCCATTACGGTTGTCACCACCATCGTAAGCAATGAATCCTCCCCCGCCACAGCCGTCAGCAATGTTACGCCTGCCTCTGCCGGCAGCAACGAAACGGCCGATGCCGATGCGGCAGTGACGTCCCCCGCAGTTGATACCAACAGCGCGCCAGTTGCCTCAACCGACACCAACGTGGTTGTGGAAAACACCATCCGGTTCCAGGACATTCCGATTACTTCCGTCATCGAAAACCTCGCCCGGCAGGCGGGCATCAATTACCTGCTGGATCCAAAAATCGGCTATGGTCAGGTTGATCCGGCAACGGGGCAGACCAAGGCCGAGCCTTCCCTCTCGCTCCGCTGGGAAAACATCACGCCGGAGCAGGCGCTCGTGGCGGTCCTGGACAATTACGGGCTTCAGCTCGTAACGGATCCAAAAACAAAAATCGCCAAGGTCACCATCAAGGATCCCGCCGCGCCGCCGCCGCTGGTCACCCGCGTCTATCAACTCGCGTATGCCAGCGTCACCAACATGGAGGGCAATGTCATGACCGCATTGACGGACAGGCGCAGCAAGGTGGTGTCCGACAGCCGCACCAGCCAGTTGATCGTTGTCGCCACCGATCCGGAGCAGACGGACGTGGATGCGCTCATAAAAAAACTCGACAAGCCGACCCGGCAGGTTTTGATTGAAACCCGCTTCATTGAAATCTCCAGCAATCCGACTACCACCAAAGGCGTTGACTGGACGGGCACGCTTCAAGCCCAGAACATCACCTTTGGAAACGGCACATTCTCACAGACGGCCAACGCAGTGACAACAGCGGCCTTGACTCCCGCTACGACAACATCTACGATTATACCCGGAACTGGACGTTCAATCCCAATTACTACGCCAGCGGGCCAGACAGTCAGCGGCAACAACACCTTGACCACCGTGGCGAACAGCGGTAGTGCTGTCGCATATAACACTGCGAGCGGATTCAATCCGGCAGCAGGATTTCTCACCGCCAACGGACTGAATGTTGTTTTATCATTCTTAAATTCATCCTCGGATGCGCAGGTCGTTTCCACCCCGCGCATTGTGACGCTGGACAATGAACAGGCTACCATCGCCGTCACCCGCGCATTTCCCATTTTTCAAACCACCGCAGGCACGCAGGGTTCGCCCGGCGGCTCGTCCATCACTTACAGCAACGTCGGCATTGTCTTGCAGGTCACGCCTCACATTTCCGCCAACGATTACATCTGGATGAAAGTCAACCCGTCCATTTCAAGTTTTTACGCCACCGTCACCAAGACCGTCGGCGGCTTCATCAACCAGGCTGATGAATTTGATTCCCGCGATATTGACACGCAGGTTCTCATCCCCAATGCCAACACGCTCGTCATGGGCGGCATGGTCAAGGACAACCCGAATGCCACTTACACCAAGGTGCCGATTCTGGGCGATATTCCAGTTCTCGGATATGCCTTCCGCAGCGAAAACAAGTCCATTGACAAGCAAAACCTCCTGATCTTCATCACCCCGACGATCATCAAGGACAGCGACTTTCAGCCCACGGTCACTCAGTTCATGCAGTCCCGTCCGATCAAGGAAAAGGAGCCTTTGGACCCGAACAGCGCCTGGGACAGCGGCAAGCCGCATGACTGGAGCGATCCCAAGAACACGGATCCGACCCAGGTCATCATCAACCAAAAGACCACGGAGTAGCAATCCGTGCCAGAAGTGGTAGAATGGCCAATGACAATGACTAAAGCTGTTATGAAAACTGCGACCTACGGTGCCGTTGCGATGCTGGCGTTGATGCTGGGTGCCGCCACGCTGAAAGCAGCGACGGTTGTCTCAACTTTGGGCGGCGGTCCTCTTTATGATCTCACTACCTACTACGGTTACAATGACGGCAACACCAAGTTGGATGCACAGTTCAACACACCGTGTGGTTTGGCGATTGATATCAGCGGCCAGTATTTGTTGCTGGCCGACAAGGGCAATAATTTGATTCGCGTCAATGACCTGCTCGCAGGCGACACTTACACATATGCCAACGACACGAGCTTGATGAATGCTCCCATCGGCGTCGCCATTGACAGTGACTACAACGTATTTGTCCTCAATTATGGCAACGGAAGCAACGGAAGCATTTATGAATTTGACTCATTTGGCGATACAATTGCCACCAATGCGGTGAATTTGCCCAATGTCGGCGGCATCACGTTGGACAACGCTGATAACATTTATGTAACCGTCAGCAACAACACCGTCATTTGTATTACCAGCACCAACACCATTACCGTCGCCACCATCACCAATGCCGGAACATCGCTGCAGGGCATTATTTTGAAAAAAGCCGGGGCAACCGCAGGAATGATTGCCGCCTGCGATTCCGGTCGCAATGGCATTTACCTGATCAATCCCACCAACGGCGTTGTCACAACGAATGCAGGATTTCATGGCGTGGGCGATTTCAGTCCGGCTGGGACTGATGCGGCGGCAAAAACGACCGCCAGATTTAATCAACCCATGAGTCTGGCCGAGGCAAGCGATGGAAGTTTGATAGTTGCCGACTATGGCAATAACCGAGTCAAGGTTGTAAATGCCAGTGACGGTTCCGTGAACAATTTTTATGGCGTCCCATCCAGTTATTGGGTTCAGGGTTCACCTCCTGTTTATCCCGGCTGGTATGACGGAACTGTCATAATTCCAGATAGACCGCCTGCGCAAGGTGGCGATGTGGAGGCGCGCCAGCCTTACGGTTTGGTTCTCGCGCCCAATGGCACCCTTTATGTCACGGAAAATTATTATGACATCATCCGCTCGGTCACGGGCAGCGGTTTGGTGCCGCCGCCGCTGCCAGCCACCACTCCAACGGGATTGTCCGCAACGGTCAGCTTTGGCCAGGTGAGTTTGACCTGGACCGCAAGTTCAGGCGCGACGAGTTACAACGTCAAACGCTCCACAATCAGCGGTGATGAAACAACCATCGCCAACGTATCCGGCACAAGTTACACCGACACGGGACTGCTCAACGGGACGACATATTATTACGTCGTTTCAGCCGTCGGTCCCGGCGGCGAGAGCGCAAATTCTTCGGAATGGATTGCCACACTTCCCACACTGCTGCCGCCGACCGGCCTCTCCGCGACGACAAATTTTAATCTGGTGAAGTTGACATGGTCTGCAAGTCCCGGCGCGTCAAGTTACAACGTCAAACGCTCCACATCCACCGGCAGTGAAACAACCATCGCCAGTTCGACCACCACGACCTATTCCGACACGACCGTGCTCAACGGATCAACATATTATTATGTCGTGTCAGCCGTGAATGCGGGCGGTGAGAGCGCAAATTCTTTGGAAATAAGCACCACGGTGCCGATACCGCCGCCACCGCCGCCGACAATCGGCTGGTATGATTTCGAGGGAAATACTGCGACAGGTTTCTACTCCACGATTCATGCTGTCAGCCCCGGCAATCCGTATATTGCCAACAATCCCCTGCTCATCGCGATTGATCCGACTACCAACGGCGTTTCGACCCGTTATATCCCCATTCCGCCATATACCAACAACACTCCCGCGAGCATTGTGATCAACAATGGTAGCGTGCCGCCGGTTTATAAAAACAACCAGTTGCAAGGATCGCCCCTCGTCAATCCCTTGCCGCAGGACTTGTTCAACGGGATGGCCTTGTCGAACGGGATCGTGACAATTGAAGCCGTGAACGTCAACGGCATCGGGGAAGCCAGCCCGGTGACCTCGGCCTCGTTTCTGTTTCAAGCCGGCACGCCGACGATTACGGGGAACAACGCCGCCCTGTTCACGCTCTCCGATATCACGACAAATGTCGTCTATTATTACACGCTGGACGGCACCGATCC
>CAYPTV010000055.1:0-11667 GCA_964413505.1 uncultured Bifidobacteriaceae bacterium
GCTTGTCGTAATCCGGTTCGTCGCGCGTGGTGCGGCGCAGTTCCGGGATTTTGGTCTTCTCGGCGACGGCAATCCAGATTTCCGGCGTCAGCACGCCTTCCATGTCCAAGGTGACGATTGATTGTTTCATGGGCGCGAAGCTTTTCAAAAACCGGCTGGTGTGTCGAGCTTGGGCATGAGGTCATTTCTTGCCGCGTTCGGCCAGGGCTGCGGCGAGATTGGTTTTTGCTTCGGCGAAATCCGGCTTGAGCCTGGCGGCTTCGGAGAATTGGAGAATGGCGTCGTCCAGTTTGTTTTGCCGGAGCAGGATTAATCCAAGTCCGTTGTGCGCCTCGGGAAATTCCGGCCACACGCGGAGCGCTTCGCGATAATGGAAGGTGGCCTCATCCAGCTTGTGCTGGCCGGATAAAATCTGCGCTAGACTGTTGTGCGCGAGGGTGAAGTCGGGATCTTCCTTGATGGCGGCGGCAAAATGTCTGGCGGCTTCGTCCGGCTGGCCATGCTGCGACAAAAACATGGCGAGGTTGAATTGATACAGGGGATTGGTCGGCGACAATTGCACGGCGTTATTCAAGTGGTTTGACGCTCCGTCTGAATCGCCTTTTTCCAAAAGCATCATGCCCAGGTTAAATTGCCCCGGCGCGTAGCCTGGCTCGACGCGGACGGATTCGGTGTAGAGCGCCAGCGCCTCGTCCTTGCGTCCGGTTTCTTCGAGGGCGTTGCCGAGGCAGTTGTAGGCGAGATAATTGTCCGTGGTGACCTGGATGGAGTGCAGGAATAGCCGGATGCTGTCCTGCCAGTATCTTAATTGCAGTGAAGTGCAGATCAAACAACCGGCGAGCGCCAGGGTTCCTGCAACTGCCGTGATTTTAATCTTTTGCGGCTGCAAATTCAGCAAATCATTCAGTCCCCAGACAACAAGGATGAACAATCCGATGCTTGGAATGTAAGTGTAACGGTCTGCCATGGATTGCACGCCGACCTGCACCATCAGGCCGCTGGTGGGAAACAAGGTTCCCAAAAACCAGAACCACCCGACGGCCAGATAGGGAAGCCGCCGTGCCAAAAAAACAAAAATTCCCGAACAGGTTGCCAGAAACAGCGCCGCGAACATGACCAAAGCAATGGGCCATTGATGCGGCAGTGGATAGGGCAGGGCGAGATCGGTCGGCCAGAACATTTTGGAAACGTAGCGCAAACAGGACACCAGCGCGTTTGCGACGCGGAAGTGAAATGAAAAATTGCTTATCGCGCCGCCGTTTCTTTGGACGACAAAAGTTGTAATGCACGACGCCAGCGACAGCGCGAAGAAGGGAATCTTTTCAAGCAGTAAGGATGCAACATTCCGCATTCCGCATTCCGCATTCCGCATTCGCCCCAGCGGCCAGAAATCCAGCAGCAGCAAAACGAACGGCAGCGTCACCACCATCGGCTTGGACATCAGGCCGCAGGCGAAGAAAATCAAAGCGAGCGAATAGTTGAGGGTTGAGGGTTGAGGGTTGAGTGATTTCTTGATTTGCGCGTATCTCACATAGGCCAGCAGCGTGAGCATCCAGAAAAATGCGCTCAACACATCCTTGCGTTCCGACGCCCACGCGACGGACTCGACGTGCAGCGGATGCCACGCGAACAGCGCCGCCACGAATGCGCTGCGCCACAGCGCGCCCGTCAATTTCTCCAGCAGCAGAAACAGCAGCAGCGTGTCCGCCGTGTGGAAAGACAGGTTCATCAGGTGATGACCCTCTGGATTGAGCCCGAACAACTGGCAGTCTGTCATGTGCGAAATCCACGTCAGCGGATGCCAGTTGCCGGCAAAACCGGTTTGAAAAGCCCAGACGATTCCATTCCACGTCAGCCCGGCTTTGACATGGGAATTTCGCGTGATGTAGCCGTCATCGTCAATGTTGGTGAAACCGTGTTGTGCAACCGGCCAATAGACAATGAACGTCACAGCGGCCAGCGCAAAACAAATGAGGCCGGATAACTGGTTTCTTGTCAATTTGGCTGGCGGCATGGCTTGCGGAAATATTCCTCTGGAATCAATAGGCATTTACTGCGTCGGTTGGTTTGTTGGTGGCATTGTTTTAATCTTTCCCAAAATCCGGTCAAGACTGTGGCGCGCTTCGGGAAATTCCGGCCTGTCGGCGAGCGCGGCCTTGAAATGGTTCGCGGCCTCCGCCGGATTGCCGTGCTGCATTAAATAAGTGCCGAAATCAAACTGCATCACCGGATTTTGCGGCGAAAGCTGCACGGCAATGGCAAGATGGTTTGACGCGTCGTCCAGGTTGCCCTGTTCGATTTCAATCATTCCCAGATCGAACTGCGCCATCGGATAATCCGGCTCTATGCGGACGGCATCGGCGTAAAGTTTCTCTGCTTCATCATTCTTGCCGATGTTTTCCAGAGCTTTGCCAAGGCAATCTTCGGCGGCGTAATTGTCTTGCGTGACTTCGATGGTGTGCAAAAAAAGATTGAGGCTGTCGCGCCAGTATTTCAATTGTATCGAAGTGCAAATCAGGCAGCCGATCAAAACGGCGCTTCCGGCGAGTGCTGCAATCTTTATCTTTTGCGGCTGTGCATTCAAAAGGTCGTTCACACCCCAGACGACAAGGATGAAGAATCCGATGCTTGGAAGGTAGGTGTAACGGTCGGCCATGGATTGAATGCCGACCTGCACGAGGCCGATGGCGGGAACAAGCGTTCCCAGGAACCAAAGCCAGCCGACCGCCAGATACGGAAACCGTTTTGCCTGAAAAATGAATATCGCAGACAACACCACGAGCAATCCTGCCACGCCGATGACTCCCGCCAGCGGCCAGAAATGCGGATACGGATAAATCAGCGCAAGGTCGGTCGGCCAGAACAGCTTTGAGATGTAGCGGACGTAGGACATCAGCGCGTTCGCCAGCCGGAAATGAAACGTCAGGGAATTGGACGACCACAGCGCGCCGCTTTGCGCGTGATAAGTGATCAAGCAAGAGGCCAGCGACAGCGCGAAGAAGGGAATCTTTTCAAGCAGTAAGGATGCAACATTCCGCATTCCGCATTCCGCATTCCGCATTCGCCCCAGCGGCCAGAAATCCAGCAGCAGCAAAACGAACGGCAGCGTCACCACCATCGGCTTGGACATCAGGCCGCAGGCGAAGAAAATCAAAGCGAGCGAATAGTTGAGGGTTGAGGGGTGAGGGTTGAGTGATTTCTTGACTTGCGCGTATCTCACATATGCCAGCAGCGCCAGCATCCAGAAGAACGCGCTCAACACATCCTTCCGTTCCGACGCCCACGCCACGGACTCGACGTGCAACGGATGCCAGGCGAACAGCGCCGCCACCAGCGCGCTCCGCCACAATGCGCCCGTCAATTTCTTCAGCAGCAGAAACAGCAGAAGCGTGTTCGCCGTGTGTAACAGCAGGTTGACCAAATGATGTCCGCCGGCGTTCGAGCCGAACATTTGCCAGTCCGTCATGTGCGAGAGCCACGTCAGCGGATGCCAGTTCGACGCGTCGTTGCTCGTGAACGCCCAGACCACGTTCGCCCACGTCAGGCCGCCGGTGACGTGCGTGTTGCCGGTGATGTAATCCGGGTCGTCGTAATTGACGAACCCATGCCACAGCATCGGCAGATAAACCAGCATCGTGCCGACCGCCAGCGCGAAACCAATCATCGCCGTCAATTGCTTGCGGGTGAGGTTTTCGGCGGGCATGGCGGGTTAAAATGTTGCGGATTGCCGCGTCCGCTTTACGAACCTACAGCTTTCCTTGTAGCCAGCTTCCCGCGCCAGTTGAACGGCCTCGGCGAAGTTCATCCCCACTTCCTCCGGCTTGTGCGCGTCCGAGCCGAACGTGATGGGCACGCCTTTTTGGAACGCGAGCTTCAGAATCTCCCGGCTCGGATAAATCTCCTTGCACTCCTTCCGCAATCCGGCGGTGTTCAGCTCAATCGCGCAGCCGGACTTCCTTGCCGCATCCAGAAACTTCTCATACAGCGGCGTGCAGTTTTGATTGGGCTTGTGACCGAACTTCTTGGGCAGATCCGCGTGGCCGATGATTTCAAACAGCTTCGATTCCGCCGCCATCGTCAGCCGCTCGAAATAAATCCCCCAGACCTCGAACGAGTCGCGCTTGTTCCATTCGGACAACTTCTGCGGATCGTCAATCGCCCACGAGTCCGAGACGTAATGCACCGAGCCGATGAAATAATCCCACGGATGCCGCGCGGCCAGTTCGCGGATCCAGTCCTCGTGGCCGGGCAGATAATCCACCTCCATCGCCAGCCGGATGGTCAGTTGCGGAAACGTCTTTTGGGCGAGCCGGACCTTGGCCACGTAATCGTCCAGTTGGGAAAGGTTCATGCGCCAGTTGTCGAAATTGTCCTGACTCATGGGCGAATGGTCGGAGAAACCGATTTCAGTCAGGCCGATTTCCAAGGCGCGACGCGCATAATCCACCGGCTCGCCGGCGGCGTGGCGGCAGAGCGGCGTGTGCATGTGATAATCGGGCGGCAACTGCATTTCGGTTGAGTGTTGAGTGTTGAAAGTTGAGTGTCGAACAAAAAACAGACGGAAGTTTCAGGATGAAAATTTTCACCGCCCGGCCGGGGACGTTGCAAAACTTTTGCGGGAAATAATTCGTTTGAACACAAGCAGCGAAGTCCACATCACGCAGGCCCAGCCAAACCAGTCGCCGTGGCTGTTGTAAAATGTCGGCGCGGCCTTTTCAACCGGCAATGGCAGATCAAATGTCATCGCGCCGGAGCCATAGACGCCGCCCGTGGCGTCCTTGAAAGTCTGGCGCACCGCTCCGTGTGCGTCCACCCAGCAGGTCACGCCGTTGTTGCAGCAGCGCACGAGCGGCACGCCGTTTTCCACCGCGCGGAACACGGCGCTGGCCAACTGCTGCCATTGCTCCGCGCTTTGGCCGAACCAGCCGTCGTTCGTCAGGTTCACCAGAAAATCCGTGTCACCCAGCACGGAGCCGCGCGCGGTTTGCGGAAACATGTCTTCAAAACAAATCAGCGGCGCGGCATTCACTGTCTCTCGGTGCGGGGCTTCCGTTGGGCTGAAATTGCCGATTGAAATTGTTGAAGGCGCACGGTTCAAATTGATTTCAAACTGCGCCGGAAAATGTCCCTCCTCGTAGCCGCCGGTGATGGGCGTGAACCATTTCACGAACGGCAGCCAGCGCACGAGCGGGATGTATTCGCCGAAGATGACGAGCTTGCGCTTGTGGTAGATGCCCGCGCAATTGCCGTCCGGGTCGAACAGGAACGCGGCGTTGAAATCGTCGTTGTCAAATTCGTTCGTGGCGTTCGCGCGCGGCACCACGTCGTCGGCGTTGAAAATCATCCAGACATGGTGCTCGCGGATGAGGTTCGTGATGGCGATGTAATTGTTCGTGCTCAATTCAGGCACGGCGGCTTCAGGCCAGATGAGCAGGTCGGTCTTGTTCGTCAGCGCGTTTTCCGTGAGTGCGAGCAACTGCTGGAAGCGGGATGCGTTTTGCGATTCATTCCAGATCAAGTTTTGCGGGACACTTGGCTGCACAAGCGTGATGTGCAGGGTTGAAGCCGGCGGTTGTTGTCCGATGGTTTTGAATTCGCCGGACGCAAACAATCCCGCGACGACGAACAGCGGCAGGAAAATTTCCGGCTGCCACGCGAAGCGCGAATCCGGCTTGGCAAAGATCATCCGCCCGGCGGAAAACAGAGACAGCGAAGCCCAGACGACGAGAAACGAAATTCCATAAACGCCCGTGACCGACGCGATCTGAATGAGCGGCGTCATTTTATATTGCGACGCACCGAGCAGGTTCCACGGAAAGCCGCCGAAAATCCGCGCTCGGAACATTTCCAGCGCCACCCACGCCGCCGCCCCGAGCAGCGACCCCAGAGTGCGTTGCGTCCAGTTGCCATGTCCGATTTTTCCCGCGAGCAGCCACGTCCAGACGCCGGAGAACAGCGCCATAAACGCACTCAACGCAATCCAGCCGAGAACCGGAAAGCCCGCGACGGGAATCAGCAGCAGCCAGTAAAGCGATGCGAGCCAGAATGTGATTCCGCCAACGCAGCCGGCGCGCGCGGCGTCGCCGGGATTTTTTCCATGCGCGGCAAACAGCAGCAGCGCGGGCGCGACCCATGCGAAGCCCGCGATGCCGGCTTTTGGAAACGCCGCCGCCAGCAACAGCCCCGCCCCGATGGCCGTCAGGTAGCCGCTGCGGATGAAGAATTCATTCAGGACGCATTTGAGGATTTCAAACGGTGAATAGCCGTCGTTGAACGTCGGGCCGAGCGTGGTGCAACGCGCCGCCTCCTGCAACACGCTGCGGCTTGCGTTGACGACGACGGCCTCGCGCGCGCCGCGCCACACGGCAAAGTCGGCGGTTGAATTTCCGGCATAGTCAAAACCGCGCGCGCCGAATTTTTCCACGAGCGCCTTGAGCTTGTTGCCGCTGCGCAGGTTCGTCTTGCCGTCGCTGCCCAGCACCTCGTCGAACAGCCCGGTGTGGCCGGCCACGGGGAGGGCCATTTGCAGGTCGGACGCTGTGGCCAGGACGAGTTTCCGCCCGGCGGATTTTTGTTCGCGCAGGAACGCGAGGAATTTTTCGTGATAGGGCAGGGTGGCGGGGTCAATTTTGACGCGGCGTGCCAGATGTTTTTTCAAACAGGCGCGGCCACGGCACGTCCACCAAAACAGGACGGGCAAAATCCAGAGGGGATTCCGGCGCAGCAGTCGCGCGAGATGTTCCCAGAGCAGATCCGTCCTGATGAGCGTGCCGTCCAGGTCCACCACGAGGGGGATTTGGTTTTCGGGCGGCGCATCGGGCGTTGGCGTCATGCGATTGATTAACCTTTGGGCGCGCGTTGCAGCAAGATTTTTCCGCAGGGAAAGAGCCGTCAAATTTCATTGCCGGCATCCGCTCATGACCTCCGCGCGCAAGATGAAGCTTTACACGGCGCGGGAACACCTCAGGTTTTTGTTCCGCGCCATTTTCGACACGCGCCGGGCGATGGGCAGCCGTGAATCGGCGCACATATGGTCTGACGGACGGCGCTAAGGAGGCACATAAACCTCCCGGCATGACCGGGACTGTTTTCACGGCTGGTCGGAAGGCTTTATGGCATCCTTTTCAACCTTTTTCCGGCGGTGAGAACGTCTTTTTGCTTGGTTTTTGACGTTTCTGCCCGTTTGGGAGACCTTTCTCCCTCGTCGGGAGACCTTTGTCAGGCTCTGACAAACCTTTTTCCCTCCTCGACAAACCTTTGTCGACGTCTGACAAACCTTTCGGGCCATCGACAAACCTTTGTCGGTCTCTGACAAACCTTTGTCAGTCATCGGGAAACCTTTGTCGGTGAGCGACAAACCTTTCTGGCATGTGACAAACCTTTGTCAACGCCTGACAAACCTTTGTCGGACACCGGGAAACCTTGGTCAGAGACCGACAAAGGTCTGTCAAACGGTCAAAAAGGAGGGTCAGCAGTCCCAAAAGGCCGGTCGCAAGGCCCGAAACCTGCCTCCCCACTGGAGAAACTCTTCCCACCTTGCCCGAAACCTTGGCCAGCCATGGAGAAACCCTTTCCGTCGGGTGAGAAGGGTTTGTCGGTGAGGGAGAAGATCTGCTCACCGGGTGAAAAAGGTTGGTCAGGAGGCCAAAAAGCTGGTTCACGAAGGCTGAAACCCGTTTTCCAGCCGGAAAAATGTCCGTCCTGACGCAATATCGCGAGACGGGCACGACGACATGGCTGAACGGCCCGGTCTGCACGCAGATGCGCAACATCCCGGTGCCAACCCTCACGCCGGGCAAGATGTATGATTTCCGCATCCAGTTCATCGGCGGCAGCACCGGCCAGAGCGACTGGAGCGACGTGGTCAGCCACATGGCGACGTGAGTCTTTGCGGCCGGTCAGTCTTTGAAGACGGCAAGCATTGAAATCACAGTGTCGGGAAAATAATGCTTGGAAAGTTCCGGCCAAAGACGTAAAACAAAACCGTCAGATGAGAAGTTTCAAACGAATGGAATAAAACTAGAACAAATATATTTGCGTAGCTTTTGGCTACGGGGCTGTCCTGAAACCGCTAATTTCCAAGCCTTCCCAGAACCAAGCCGCCACCTGGCGCGGCTTGGCGTGCTTCTGGGAAAGGCGCTTAGCGGTGCCTAGGACAGGGCGCGTTGGGTCGCGCCTTTCAGTTCCGTGACAGGGTTCGCAAGAAAGAAACCTGAAATTATGAAAACAAACATCAGAAACTTAATGGCGGCGTTATTTGTTGCCGTTTCACTCCAAACTCACGCGCAGGGGTTCTCTTACGACCAACAGTCGTCAGCAAGTCCAATTATCCCAAGGGGAAACAGTAGTGTTGACGGTCTTGATATTCAGCCTGCGCCGTTAACTCAATCTTTTATTCCATCGCTTTCAGCGATTGGTTTTGTTCAACTCGAATTTCAGGACATACCCAACAATGGCAACAATGGGGCGACGGTTTATGTCAATCTTTGGACAGGCTCGCCGAATGTCAATTTAGCGACATTGCTCGGTTCGACGACTCCGGTTTATATGCCGGACGGATTTGGAAATAATGGTAATTCTGCGGGCAATACCAGTTTTAATTTTTCAACTCCTATCATCCTCACCGCTGGTCAGACTTACTATCTCCAGCCAGTCGTTCAATCTGGTGATAATCCGTGGGATGTCATGACAATCGGCGACACTTATCCTAATGGTCAATTGTTTGTTCAAGGCGATGCTTTTAACACTGACTTATGGTTTCGAGAAGGCATCGTTTCAGTGCCAGAACCGACTACTTTGGCTTTTGTAGGGTTAAGCAGTCTCTGGGTTGTTTTTAAGCGTCGTTCCAAGCTGCTTATTCTGTTGGTTGCCGGAACGTTGCTTTTCGGTTCTGCTTACGCTCAAACCACATCACTTTTATCTGCTCAAGCCGCGCCAGATTCCGTCGTGCAAGCCACTGCGGATGAGGCTGGCCTAGCTCGTGTGTCATCCACGTCTGTGCCTCGAGAGGGAACTTTCTGGGTGATGACAGTAAATTCCGACGGCTCTCTTAACGAGCTGCCGTATCCTTTTCTACCGCCGAGCCTTTCCACTTTGCCAATCTATTCCGTTGCCGGCAAGTATATCGTGGATGATACAGGCGGACAACTTTCGGCTCCATCCTCTTCATCCTTTGCAAGAATGAGCACGGCTCAAGCGGCTACAACGGTTCAAGCTCAAGCCCAAAGTATGTCCGACCTCATTGACCTCATGGAAACCAATGACGACAACCAATCATTCCAACCGAATGGATTCACCTCAATGCTCGACACCAACGGCATGTGGCTGGAGTTTTCAAATGAAGCCCCGGATATCGGACTGGGATTGCACGGAACCATTTATGAGGATGATTATCAACTGCTCTCCACCACCAACTTGGAGAACACGAATTGGGATTTGGGCGAAATCCTATGGGGAGCAGATGATGGCTATACGGCTTTCACCCCCGTTCCCATGACCAACCCTGCGACATTTTTCATGGCGCATCACGCCAATCCCGTGATGCAAATCTGGGACGCGCAGGATTCAGAGGAGCCAAATCCCACCAATAATGATCCGGGACAAGTGGGGATTATCGGCATCCAAAACGGAGACGGAGTGCATGATCCCACCAACGACATCGCCGTCTATTACACCATCGGCGGCACGGCGCAAAATGGAATTGACTACACCAATATTCCCGGCGTGGCGACCCTTCCCGTCGGCGAGTATCAAACATACATTTACATCAACCCAATCGCCGACGGATTGAAGCCGGATCAGACCATCATCCTGACACTGTTGCAAAACACCAATTACCTGATTGATACCGACTACCCTTCAGCCACCAGTATCCTCTACGCAAATCCTGAAGTGGTGCCGATATCTCGCGGTGACACAGAATATCCGTGCCCGAATTCATCATGGCCAATAAATTTGGCTGCTGATGCCAGCGACCCGCTTGGCTTTCCATTAACTTACACCATCTTGACCGGGCCGACTCATGGGAACTTGGACACCAGTTCGCTGCCAAGCGTCACCTACACGTCAACGAATTGTTATGAAGGTCAGGATAGTTTTACCTTCAAAGTCAGCGATGGCTACCATGATTCCGCCCCGGCCACCGTCATGCTCCTCATTTCCAGCGGCCTTCAAGCCAATCCAACATTGGTTCAAACCTGCCGAGGCACGCCCACCGGTTTTAGTTTGAACTGCGGAGTGGGTTGCGGAGAGAATCCAAGCTTTGCCCTGCTTTCCAATCCCGCGCACGGCTCTTTGACCGGCACGCTGCCGAACCCGACTTACACGCCCAACACCAATTTCACCGGCGCAGACAGTTTCAATTACATCGCCTACGATGGATGCGGCTATTCAGTCACCGGCGCGGTCAGCGTTACCGTGGGCGATGCCCAATTGAACCCGAATCCTCAAAACATCACCACCGGCACCAACCGGTCTGTCACCATTACATTGAGCGCATCCGACAATGAGTCCTGCACCGATGACGCCAGCAATTACACCTACACGATCGTCAGCAGCCCGACGAATGGAACTTTGAGCGGTTCGGGTGCCAGCCGGATTTATACTCCACACATAAATTTTGAAGGCGTGGATGCCTTTCAATTTGTTGCTGGCGACGGTGTTTGGACCTCGACCAATGCCGCCACGGTCACAAATTATGTCGTGGCCGGTCCGATCCTGATGTCCGGCTGCGATCCGTTCGAGACCGGGACATTTGTTAAAATGACATGGGGTCTGGACGCAGCCGTCCAGCAAATGCAGCAGGAAGGGCTTAACATCACGGATTTCATCGTGTATCGCTCCACCAACTCCGGCGGCCCTTACACCGCCATTTACACCAATGCGGTCAGCCAGACGAGTTATTCGGACACGAACGTTCTGGCCGGCCAGACCAACTATTATGTGGTGACGTTTCAATCCTACGATAATTACACGCAGAACACTTATGAGTCGCCTTATTCCAATGAACTGATGGCAACGGGTCATTATCCCTTTAATTTGATTTCGGCGGATGCAATTTGGGATGTTTGGGACGTGAGCACAAATCATCCGCGAATTCACTTGGGAAATTTGCAGACGCCCTTTTCCAGCGAATATCCGAATCAATACCCGGGTATTTTGCCCTTGCCGAACACCTATTGGACGAACTACGCAACATGGTCCAATAATATTGTCCTGGTCATCCCCACCAATGTTTCACCGACAAATGTGCAATACTCCATCGCGATTGATAATGACTACTATTTGTATCTCAATAATGCGACCAACTACATTGACATGACCAATCACGAAGGCAATGCCACTTGGTCGGCGTTCAAATCCTTTGAAAGCGTTGCGCCGGGCCTCCTGCGTCAAGGGACTAATGACATCGGCATAGTGATTCGAGACCGTGGCGGTATTGATTATTTCTCCATGGTCGTCACCACCAACACCTGCGGGCAGTAGGCGCTCGGATAATAAAGAAGTCAGTCCCTATTCTTACCACCAAGTCACCAAGACACAAAGAAATTCAACTTCGTGCCTTTGTGTCTTGGTGGTTGAAATGACTTCATCCGCTGCTGCGCGGTTCACGGCTTCCAGATCATGTCCGCCACGGTCTTGCCGGCGGGGATGAACGGGATGACGTGC
>CAYPTV010000056.1:0-11563 GCA_964413505.1 uncultured Bifidobacteriaceae bacterium
TTTCGTGATACGGCTTTTGAGCGAGAACTTTTTTACTGACGGCACGCTCAATCAAGACGCGCCCCCAACGTTCAGGACCGCAATCCTGAATCGCCCCGAAAAGCGTTGCTCCATGGTGTGCGCCACGCTGTAAAGGAAGCGATGTCGGATCAATGGCGAAAGCTCCGTCACGCTGAAGCCATTCAGTCGCATACTCAAACGAGACGGATGAGCCGCGTTCGGCGGCGTGGAGACGACCCACAAAATGAGTCTGCCCCTGCCAATCAATATGGACTTCCACGCTCATGGTTTTGCGCGGTGAATGCGTTGAGGCAGGCGGCGCTCATCCAAACTGAGAGCAAGTTCGTCACTGGCGGGCGCAGCCAGATTTGCCAGGCGGTCGTGCAAATTGAGGATGAAAGTTGCCGTCACCAAAGTGCCGATCGCGACTGTCGGGTCGCCGCGCTCAAGTCGCCAAAGCGTATCTCGGCTGACAAAAAGACGCGCAGCCATGTCGTCCGTGGAGATGCCGCGCTTGCGTCGGGCAAGCGCGAGGTCGCGGCCCAACTTGCGGAGTGCGCGTTCGGCGGGCAATGGCATTGATGCGACTTGTTGCGGCATGAAGTTATAGTCTGCTATAACAGACGCTCTGTCAATCATTGTCTGACATATCAGACTATATTTGATTTACGATGCTCGAATCCTGTCGAGTCCAACCCCATCCGCGCGACGCCCGCCCCGAAAATTTTTATGCACAAATCCTCCATCGCACCCTCCGCCATCCAAACCCTGTTCGACTCCGCTGCCAATGCAGTCGACAAGGGGCAGGCACAGTGGTTCACGCCGGTTGAATGGGCGCGCGTCTTGTCGCTGCCACTCAACGATTATCGTCCCGTCATCGCCGACCTGACTTGTGGCAACGGCCAGTTGCTGGCGGGGTCCTTACGGACGGCCACCGTTAAGATTGATGCCAAACCGAGGACCGGTCTCGGATGCGACTTGGAGCCGAACCTCGGCTTGGCATCACCGTCCCCGATGCCTCAAATACTCTCGGCAAACTTTGTGACGGCGGATGTGACACGCTTTTATCCCTTGCTCTGTGCGGTGGATTGGCAATGTGACACCTTCGTTCTGAATCCGCCGTGGGATTTGCACTGGTATCGGGAGCCGCTTGCTAAAATGGCAGAGTCGGAATGTTCCAATGTGCGCGAGGCATTCGCCGCGCACGACGGTCGCACGTCACACAATACAATTGATTCCACCATCGCCACGTTGTGCATAGCCTTGGATCGGTCGAGTTCATTCGGGGAAGGCTTGCTCATCGGAAACGAATCCACGTTGCAACGGTTGCTCTTCGTCAATGACGCACCTCACAGGTCGCTGGTGGAACATATCTGGGCGCACATTGCCATCGAAGGTAACATCTGCTCCGACAAAACTGGCCAGTCCGGCACGGACTTTCGCACCGGGATTATCTGGTTTGCGCGTGGCCATTCGCGTGGGCCGTCGTTCAATCAAACGCTGATGCGAACCGACATCAAACCCGACGACAAAGACTTGCTTGGACTCGTCAGGCGGGTTTGCGCGGAACTAAAGAGCAACCGGTTGACCCGGCGCAACGGGCCGGAAGCAGCCAGTTATCTTCACACCAAAGACACCCAGGAATTATGGCAGGCTGCGCGTGAGGAACATTCACGACTGAATGGCAATGGTGACCGTCCGCAAAATTCATTCAACATCTGGTTTGACGAGAGTGCAGGAATCATCCGCACCCACCTGAACCTGTTTGACACGATTAGCGGGCGCGTGGACAAGTCTGCTGCCGCTGCGCTCCATGCTCTGAATGGTCGCCAGCCCATCCAACTTGTCGTGCAACGGTCGCAGCGTCAGGCCTTGCTCGATGCCGTCAAAGTTGATTCACCGTGGAGAGTTGACCCGGCATTGCAACGTGCCGTCGAAACGGCCATCGTGGAATACAACCGAGTTCGAGCACCACTTTATCCATTGCCGAAAATCCAACGGCTCGGTTATCTCGATGAGCATGACGACATCCTGTGTTGCAAGCCGTTGAACGGCTATGCGTCTGGCCAGCGTTATCAGATCCGCTCGACGACCGTGGCCACAAAACGTGCCGGCACGAAGGTCAACAACATCGGCCTGCTCGATGATGTGGAGTGGAACGGGCAGGAACTGGCGTTCTTCATCACGGACGGGACAGGCGTGGAGCGTTGCTTCATGGAAGGACGGTTGCGCGATGAAAATGTCACCATTAACCTGATCAGACCGGGTGCGACGGGGCGGAAGCAACGCGACCTTGAACCCAACGCTTGCGTGATTGATTTCACGCTGCAAGAACTGGTCGAACATTTCGTCATACCGGAAGTGTCAGATGTCGCCACGCTCCAACCCAAGCAATTCGCGGCGCATCTCAAGACATTGGCAGACATCGAAAAGTTGCTGGCGACGAGTGGTCTGAATGGTGGCCGTGCGCAAGCACGGTTTGGATTCAAGGCGTTTCAACGCGAAGATTACGCGCGGGCTGCGTTGCATGACGGCGTCATCCTCGGCCACGACACAGGTCTGGGCAAAACCATCGCCATGTTCATCTGGCCCCTGCTGAAAGCAGGCTATCTCGCGGGTGAGCGTGGACTGCGACCGGCGAAACCAGTTCTGCTGGTCGTTCCCGGCGACGGCCACGATCAGACCGATGACGAATCATGGAAGCATTTCAAGACCAGATCGGTCAGGCTCGACAGTCAGGCGACGTTCCTCAAGATCGCCAAACCCGACCCTCGGACAGGTTGTTTCACGTTGGAACCGAATTACTATCTCACCAGCTACACACAACTAACAGGCAACGGCGTCGCTGATTTCCCGCCGCTGGATCGCGCCCACCCGGAGCGCACGATGTCGCAACTCAATCTTCAAGAATCCGACGCAACTGAATGGTGGAACCAGCGCGGAAAGATTTATCAGCGACACTACGAGCGTTTGAAAGTGACGCCTGATCCAACGTGGAAAGAAATCGAGGATGCGTTCAAAGCCATCCGCCGCGTGTCCGACAAGGTGGTGACTGACTTGGCGAAAGAATCGTTGCTGGTGCTGGAACGGTTGACCCCGCAACCGGGAGCAATTCCCGCTGGGCGGCGTGACGATGAACCTGTTAAGTCCAATGCGCCCCGCCGGTTCAGCGCCACTTCCACTCGTCCTTCATTCTCGTCCTCGTCCTCGAATTGGGAATTACTCTCCGCCGAACAGCAGCAGTTCGTCCGTTCCGAACTGGTCATCACGCGGCACGGCGAGTTTCAGCGCGGCATCGGCGAGACTCGCATGGTGGCTGACCACAAGATTAAATGCATCTATTCCCCGTCGCTCGCCGACTTGTGCAAGGATTCGTTCGGTGCGTGCGTCATTGACGAAGGCACCAAGATCAAGGGCGATGACACCATCATCGGCACGGGCGTCCGTCAGATCAATGCCCCGTTCCGGCTGGTGTTGACCGCGACGCCCATCAAGAACCGTTTCCCAGACCTGTTTCATCTGGCCCACTTCGTCAGCGGCGGTCACGACGAACCCACCGCCCGTTTCCCCTACGGCAAAGTGGACAAGCAAAACTTCTCCGAGGAATTCCTGGTCAGCGAACGGAATTTGACCAAGGAGGAAAGGGAGATGCTCTTGATTGGGAGGTGCTCACGGAGCAAACAATTCAGCGCGCCAAGGCACAACTGGCGTTTTCAGAGCGCAAACGGTATCGAGAGCCGGGAATTTCGAAGACCAAGCACGAGGATTTCTGCGCTCTAATTCCTCATGAAAACGGCAAAGGAGTGTCCGCAGAAGATTTTGCCGAAGTGTGCTGTCAAATCAGAACCGCATTTCAGCGGCTAACATCATTATCTGATCTGTGGGAAACCCTTCTCGGTCGAAAGGACTGCCAAGCCGAAAAACAAATATGGGTAGAGTTTGATGATGTAAAAATTCTGGTTCAAATTGACCTACTGTTCGAGCGGTCGCTGGGTCACGACGACCCTCGCGACCCTCGCCAAAGCTTTGATGTATATGGTGGATTCAGCCCACGATTTCTCTTCGTTGAAGGCCGCCTGCACATCGCCATCCCGGTGATTTATTGCTATACCGATTCACAATGGGCGGACAAAGCACTCGACAACCGAGCGATTCAAAGACTCGGCGGGAGAAAGATGCTGTATCATTTCGGCTCACAGATGTATCCGATCAAGTTCCAGCGGCGAACCGGGAAATCACTTCAGGACCAGCAATTCTTTCCAGAGGGCGCAAAAACGACGGCAAACGTATTCGACTGGACCATTGAAAAAGCCGGCGATGCGCTCGCGGGTCGCCGCCTCGATCCTGCCTCGCCAGCGATTCAGTATAGGAATTTTGGCAACGAAGATGAAAGATATGGTGCGTTATCGCTCTGCAAACTGATGCTCAACAATGACGACGCTCGCGTAGCCCGCTCAAGGCGGGAATACCAACGGACGCCGAAGCAACGAATCGAGAGCGCGACCGCCATCGTGAAAACATTTCTGTCGGGCATGAGATTGCTTGGCAAAACAGCTTCGGGGTATGAAGGCTGTCCGGCGAATGATAATCCTCCGAAGCCGAAGGATTGCAAAGAATGCCATCGCATTGACCGAATCGTATTGGATCGAGTCAGCCGGTTGCAAGCTTGCTGGCCGCTGGTCAAGGACGCTGGCATCTTCATCTCAGCATTGGTGGCGTTGTGCAAAAAATACCGAATTGAGCTCATGCTAATTGACGACACCGCCACCAAGGAGGAAAACACCTCTCTGTTTCATTCTCGCTGGGAAAGCATGGCTCAAAACATCATCCGGTTGAGGCGTGTCCCTTTCCACGGGACGGAAACCACCACCATTGAACTTTGCAGCGTGGGGGGAAGCCGGAGCGTGGTGCAAAAACGGCCTTATGAGTTGGGAAAGGACATGGAGGTGAGGGACACTTTTCGCGGACATACATTTCCCCTCAGGCTACGGGAAAATTGCTCCACTGTTAAAATGTTTTAAGAGACTCTGAAATTGCCTTTCATTGATTGCGGGCACCGAAGTATGGATAACTAAAAATTATCCGTCGCTGACCGGCTTCACTGTGCTAAGAGGCCATCGACCGTTGCCGAATCCGAATGGCAAACGCCACAAGCCTCCACTTTTATGCGAACTTTACCGGCAGGAGGATCCACGAGCGGAAGATTTACGAGTTCGAATTTTCCGGGGCTTGATATTTGAACAGCACGATAAGTAGGCATATTATTTTTGTTCCAAGGTTTGTTTCTTCACACACAAAACTACGAGCCACTGTAGCTGGCTGTTGAATTATTTTGTATTGCCCAAACGTCCTGATTTTCACGATTCCGAAGGACTGGCGTGAAACAGTTCTTTTGAAGGGGTGCTTGGTTGGGCAGAAAGCAGATTGAAAGGTCAAAACGGAAACAGGCGAGACATTCGCAGTCTTAATCAGGATACATGGTCGTGTTCCAACTGCTGACCATGCAGAGAAATTCTGCGTGTAATGATTAGAACTGAACCAGTCCCCGGCGACTCGCTGCTGCGATGGCTTCTGTGCGACTCAAAACATTCAGTTTGCTGAAAATACTTCGTAGATGGCCTTTCACGGTGAATTCACTGATGGAAAGATTCGTGCCGATTTCCTTGTTGCTCCTGCCAACGGCGAGTAACTGCAAAACCTCCGCCTCACGGTCGGTCATGGGTTCGCTGCTGATGCCCGTTACCAACTTCTGCATGATCCCTTGCGGTATGCGGGTTTCACCGCTGTTCACTTTACGGATGCAATCCAGTAATTCCTCACGTCGCGCGTCCTTGAGTAAATAGCCTTTTGCTCCGGCCTTGATCGCTCGAAGAATATCAAGGTCGGCGTCGTAAGTAGTCAGCACAATCACCCGAGCAGACTGGTCCCGCTGGCGGATTTCATTGAGCGCGCTAACCCCATCCATTTTGGGCATGCGCAGGTCTAACAAAGTTATATCTGGACGGTGTCTCTGCCAAAGTCCAAGCGCTTCGATGCCGTTGGCCGCTTCGGCGACGACAACCATGTCCGGCTGCATGCCAATAATTGCAGTCAATCCTGCCAGCACCGTGGTGTGGTCGTCCACAATCAACACTCTGATTTGATTCATGTGTGCTGACCCATTCTCTTGCCGCTGCGGAGCAAATGGCAAAGGTGATTTTGCAACTTTGGTTGGACGATTCATAATTTTTCTAGTTCGGTTGAAACTGGCAATGGAATGGTCACAGAAATTGTCGTGCCGTTGCCCTTGGCACTTTGGATTGAAAATTGGCCGCCCATGCTTTCAGCTCTTTCTGCCATTCCTTGCAGGCCAAAGCCTGAACTTTTCGGGTCTTGTTCAAAACCACATCCATTGTCACACAGGTTCAAACGGAGTTCACGTTCGCCGAAAGAAAGCACGACATCAAATTTGCTGGGACGAGCGTGACGGATGGCATTCGTCAAGGCTTCCTGTCCGATACGGAGGAAATTAGTCTCTGATTCCGGCGTGAGTTCCCGTGGCTCGCCTTGCAATGTGAACGTAGCCTGCACAGCCGTGCCGACGGTTAATTTCATGATCAGTTCTTCGAGAACTTCGGCCAGGTTCTTCTCTTCCAAAGCCAATGGCCGAAGTGCTCGCACAGATCGTCGTGCTTCGCGTAAACCGTCGCGGGCAATTTCGCCCGCGCCACGAAGATGTCCAATAACTGCCTCCAGTCGCTTTCTGGACATGGCCTCCTCGGCCGCTTCCACATGCAGGATTACGCCAGTAAAACCTTGCGCCAGCGTATCATGAATTTCGCGCGCCATGCGGTTACGTTCACCAATGATGGCGGATTGGCGGCTCTGTGCGGAAAGACGGGCAAGTTGAATCGCAAGCATCGCCTGATTGGCAAGCGCTTGAGCCAGCTCCTGCTCTTCATCACGAAAAGTGCGCTTCCGTGTGAATCGTATCCCTATCAATCCTTCTCCTTTGCCGGCTATCACCATCGGAACAGCCAGCATGGTGATAACGCCCATCGCCAAAAGGCGGCCACGCCAGGGAAAGTCTGGTTTTATTCGAATATCTTCGAGAACGATGGGCCTTTGAATGCGAAACATTTCCGCCCAAGTGGGAATCGCTTCCGCAGGCATTGAAGGGCTGACAGCCGCAAGTTTTGCTTCCGTTTTGGTCTTGAATACGCCGTCCTCTAGGCAGAATTCAAAGACCATCAAACCACTGACTTGATCCCGTAGCCAAACACTACAACTATGTGCGTTGAACTGCGCTGTCACCGTCCGCAACACATGCTCCATAATCCGATTTGGATTCGATTCCTTTGCCAGCGCGTCCAAAACCATTGTCAATGCCGTGGCCTGCCCACGAGCCAATTTTTCCGATGCCAGCAAAGCCTTGGCCGCTTGCGCGCGCTCAATCGCAAAAGCAACCAACTGTGCGAGTTGATTTATGATATGGAGGTGTTGGGGCGTTGGAGAACATGGTTCACGCCAGTAGAGCGCAAAAGTGCCTAACACGCGACCGGCGGACGACAGGATCGGCGTGGCCCAACCGGCCCGCAGTCCGTGCCGCGCGGCCAGATCGCGGCAATTTGCCCAATGCGGATCAATCAGGATGTCGGTGGTAATCACCGGCTCTCTGCGCGCTGCTGCTGCCGAGCATGTGCCTACCTTGGGATCAATTTCGAAGCCGTCCACTTCTGCCATGTAAGCCGGGAAACTCGGAGCCGCGCCGCGATATAACCGCTTTCCGCCCGAATCCATCAGCATGATGATACCCAAGGAGCCCGCGAACACTTCTTCCACCAATCGGCAGCATCGGTCAAAGATTTCATCCAGCGGATTTCCTTGGGCAATCAGTTCGGTGATTTTTTTTTCGCCTTGAAGCAGTGCCTCGGACCTTTCGTGGGCGTCCAATGCTCGCTCCAGTTCGCGCCGCGACCGTTCAAGTTCAAGCCGAAGAGCCACGATCGTCCCGGTGCCGTCGGCTTCCTCAATTAAGGCGACGGCCAGGTCAGGACATTGAATGACGCCATCGCGATTCATTTTCATCCCGCAAAAATATGAATGTCATGGTAACACCGATAAATTTCAAAGGCAAACTGCGCTTTGAAATTCAGTTGCATATGGAATCGCACTTGCCACTTACCACTTCCATTTCAGGTCAATGCTATGGTTGAAATGGTGAAATCTCTACCCTCGAAAGGACTTGTTCCAGGCAGTTCCTTTGAACTACTAAAACTCGGACTATTCGGCCAATTGCTTAAAACAATCCTGACTGTCAAATTCATGACGTGGAACAAAGTCGTCAGGTTATTTTCCTTGTCGCGAATTTCCGCGCAAATAAAATCAAAGTAACTGCGTTCGGCACGCAGAAATTGCCACGAAAAAATTATGGAGCAACAAGACAGCAAAATCGAATCGCTTGACAAATCGGGAAAGGAAATTTTTCCACCACCGCCCCAAAAAAATCGGCGCAAATCGAAACTTTTCCTCGTTGGCGTGGCAGCATTGGCGGTTCTCGTCGTAGTGGTTTTTTATTATTTCATTTGTGTCGCGCCCTATGAATCAACCGACGATGCGTTCATTGACGGTTATGTCACGCTGGTGAGTCCGCGCGTGCCGGGACAAATCACGCAACTGCTCGTTAAGGACAATCAAGAGGTCAAGGCAGGCGACGTGCTTGTGGAAATTGATCCGCGCGATTACGAAGCGAAAGCGGCTCAAGCCCGCGCAGATTTGGCGGCGGCGCAAAGCCAGTTGAATGAATCGCAGGCGCAGGTGAAAGTCAGCGAAGCCAAAGTCACGCAGTCGCAGGCGGCGGTGACGGCTGCCGAGGCGGAAAATCAACGGGCATCCGACGACCTGAAGCGCTACGAAAATGTTGAAAGCCGGGCGATTTCCAAAAGCGCGTTGGATTTGGCGCAAGCCCAGGCACGATCCGCCAACGCCAATTTGGTGGCCGCATATAGCCAGACCAATGCCGCAGAATCAGACGTGGAATTGTCCGATGCGGGCGTGGAAACGGCGAAGGCCGCAGTGCAACAGGCCGAAGCCAAATTGCAACAAGCGGAACTGAATCTTTCCTACACAAAAATCATCGCGCCGCTGGACGCGCGCGTCACCGCGCGCTCGGTTCAACTCGGAAATTATGTCCAGCCCGGTCAGGCATTGATGGCGCTTGTGCCGCGAGATGTTTGGGTGGTTGCCAATTTCAAGGAAACGCAGTTGACCCACATGAAGCCGGGACAGCCGGTTGAATTGACCATAGACGCTTATCCGAAGCGAACGTTCAAAGGCAAAGTGGACAGTCTGCAAGCCGGGACTGGCGCGCGGTTCAGCCTGTTGCCGCCAGAAAACGCGGTCGGCAATTATATCAAAGTTGTGCAGCGCATCCCGGTCAAAATTATTTTTGATGAAGAGTTGCCAACCAATTTGGACATCGCGCCGGGAATGTCCGTCGTGCCGGAAGTGAAAGTCAAATGAGTGATACGGCGTCCAGTCCGGCAGTCGAGTGGCGTCCGCGTGCCAATCCGTGGCTGATTGCGCTGGCGGTGATGCTGGCGACGTTCATGGTCATCTTGGACACTTCGATTGCAGTCGTGGCACTGCCTTATATCGCGGGAAATCTCGGCGCGACGCAGGACGAATCCACTTGGGTGCTGACTAGCTATCTTGTCGCCAACGCAATCATCCTGCCGGCCAGCACCTGGTTCTCCAGTTTTTTCGGGCGCAAACGATTTTTGATCGGCTGCACGATTATTTTCACGGCGGCTTCATTGCTTTGCGGTCTGGCCACGAGCATGACGATGCTGGTGCTCGCCCGCGTCCTGCAAGGTTTGGGCGGCGGAGCGATGCAGCCGTTGTCACAGGCTATCCTGCTGGAAAGTTTTCCGCCTGCCAAACGCGGCGCGGCCACGGCTTTGTTTGGCCTCGCCATTGTGGTCGCGCCCATTCTCGGCCCGACGCTTGGCGGCTGGCTGACGGACAATTGGTCGTGGCGCTGGGCTTTTTACATCAATCTGCCCGTGGGCTTGATCGCGTTCATGTTGATGTCGTGGCTGGTGGAAGACCCGCCTTACATTCGGAACAAGCTGGCGGGACGCTTTGACGGAATGGGATTTGCCTTGGTGGGGCTGTTTCTTGGAACATTGCAAATCATCCTCGACAAGGGGCAGGATGCGGACTGGTTCTCGGCCATCTGGTTGCGCTGGTTTGCCGTTGTTTGCAGTTTGTCCTTGATAGGATTTATCGTGCGCGAACTGACTGCTAAAAATCCGCTCGTAGATTTGAGCGTTTTCAAAAACCGCAACTTCGCGGTGAGCTGCGGTTTGTTCGGGCTGTTCGGCTTTGTGCTTTATGCGTTGATCACGCTGCTGCCTTTGTTTGTTCAGTCGCTGCTCGGATACACCGCCTTTGATGCCGGATTAAGCGTCAGCCCGCGCGGATTCGGCGCGTTTGCCGCGCTGTTTTTTGTCGGCGCACTGGTGGGTAGGGTTGATTCGCGTTTGCTGGCCGGACTCGGATTTGCGGCGGTCGGGCTGGCCAGTTTTCTATTGTGTCGGTTAAGCCTGCAAATGACGATAGGCAGCGTTATTGTGCCAAACATAATCGCCGGATTCGGCATCGGCTGCATCTTTGTGCCGTTGACTACGCTGGCGGTCGGCACGCTGCGCAACGAACAGATCGGCAATGCCTCCAGCCTCCAAAATTTGATTCGCAACACCGGTGGCAGCGTCGGCCTTTCCTGTGTTTCAACCCTGCTGCAAAGATACTCACAAAATCACCAATCCATGATGGCCGGACAAATGTCTCCGTTGAATCCCGAATACCAACAAAAATCAGCAGTGCTTCAAAAAGTATTCGAGCAACGTTTCAGCGCGCCGGACGCTCTCGCGCGGGCGCACGGATTTCTTTATCACATGCTGCTGCAACAATCCGCATATTGGGCGTTCGTGAATTTATTTCTCGTGGTCGCCTGTTTTTGCGCGGTGAGTGTTTTATGTGTGCTTACATTTGAAAAGTCCCGAAAGGTTCACGCAATGGCGGCTGCTGAATGATGACTTGTAACGTATGAAACAACTTCTTCTCATTGACCACGAATTTGGCGCGGGCGCGAGCACCATCGGTGAAATTATCGCGAAGCGGCTGGGCTGGAATTGTTTTGATCAGGAGCTTACCGCTGAAATCGCGCGGCTGGCCAAGATTCCGGTTGATACTTGCCTGCGGCACTTGGAACGCAATGATCCGTTCCTTCAACGACTGGTCAACGTCATCTGGCGCGGCAGTTTTGACCGGAACCTACCGCCCGACCTGGCGATTTTAGACAGCAAACGGCTGGCTTCTTTGCTTCAACGAGTGATCGAGCAGACCGCTGAAAAGAAGCCGTGCGTCATCATCGGTCGCGGCGCTCCATATTTTCTTCGCGACCGCACTGACACCTTTTGTGTGTTTCTGTATGCTTCGCGCGAACTCAAGTTCCGGCGCGTGCTAAAGCGCGTCGGCAACGAAGCGGAAGCCATCAATTTGGTGGATACCATTGACGAGG
>CAYPTV010000057.1:0-11330 GCA_964413505.1 uncultured Bifidobacteriaceae bacterium
CCCAACGTCGTTCAAGATTTCGCCCTGGTCGTATCCTGCGGTGAGGGCGAAGTGCCAAACGCGATGACTGTTGTGAACAACGGGATTGTTTCCAATCCGACCGGAGACCAGCAGATTACTTATGTGACCAGCACCAACACGACACTGCTGAACCAGATTGTCGGCGCGAGTTCGCCATTGCTCGGCACCAACACAATTTCCGTCGGCACCAACTCGGAATGGAATCCTAACGGCGCAATCACGCTTGGCATGACCAACCAGTGGCATTTCTATGTCGTCACGAATACGCTGGGCTATACGAACGCCGCGTTCGTCACATTTTCACCAAACACGCTTTCAATCCCGCGCATGGGCGTATTTGCCAATTCCGACGCCAACTCCACGCGTCCCGAGGCGGACATTGACCTTTATGTTGCCGGACCAAACGATCCCAATGCCTCCAGCCTTACAAATCTTGATCCAAACGTGATTTCAAATTGTGTCAATGGACTGCTTGGCGACGGCGCTTCACTCACAAGCGGCGGCACGGAATTTGTGGCCTATAACAATTCTGTGTCAAATAATGTGTATTACATCGGCGTGAAATCGGAAGACCAGATGGCGGCGGAATATGATTTCCTGCCGGTATTCAGCCTGCTGCCGTTCAGCCAGACGGACAAGAACGGAATTGAAATCATCAATGGAGTTCCATTGCCAGCCAGCATTCCTGACGGGAACAATGCTCATCCAGGGGTGGTCTTCGTTCTCGCCTTGGCGCTTGATCCTACAATTGTTGTCGGGAATGTTGTGGTCACAAACTACACTGTTGATAGTGACAATTATGGCGATATTGTCGGCACGCTCACGCATCCGGGTTCCAGCGGTTTGGCCGTGTTAAACAACCATGATTCTCCCGACCCGTCGGGAATCAACGCAACCAATTACGACGACAGCGGCCAAAGTCCTAATGCGCAACCGTCGGACGGGCCGGGTAGTTTGTTGAGTTTTGCCGGACAGCAAGCTATTGGAGCGTGGTTTTTAACTGAAGTGGATGACGCACCTTCTCAAGGTGCCGCCGTAACGAGCTTTCAATTGTTCATCCAGCCGCACCAGCCGCTCCAAAACGGCACAACCAACACCATCCCGCCGCACAGTTGGTTCTACGACTATGTTGACGTGCCGGCGGGCGCGACCAATCTCACCATCGCCGCCACAAACGTCTCCACTGCGGCAGAAGGAGGGGCAGACCTGTTTAATCCGCCGTTGATGGTCATCAAGTTCGGCTCGGAGCCGACGTTGACGGATGCGGACAAGGGGCCGGTGGCGCTCGTCTACGGCACTCCGCCGGGCAATTCACTTTCCGTCGGGCCAACCGACGTGCCGCCCATCCAGCCGGGCCGCTATTGGGTCGGCATCACGAACCAGAGCAACAATCCGCAGGATGTGTATGTCATCGCCACAATCCTGCCGGTCAATCCATTCGGGACGCCGGTGGATTTCAGTTCAAGCGGCCCGGTGCCGTTGCTGGATGACGCGGTGACGGTTTCTTCCAATTCAAGCATAGCCATCAATACCAATTTGCCCATCGTGTCGGTCAACGTCGGCATCCGCGTGGATCATCCGCGCATCTCGGACCTGGTGTTTCATCTCATCAGCCCGGACGGCACCCGCATCCTGCTCATGGAAAACCGGGGCGGCGACACCACCAACGGCGCGGGCGCGACGATTGTCGTCACGAACATCTTTTCCGGCACGGCCACTGGCGGCCCGGCGGCGCAGACCAATTTCTATAATTTGGGTGAAACCGCCGGCACGGTTCCGATCACCTACGACATGTTCACCATTCCAGACCAGATGACCGTTTATTATTCGACGAACGCGACGCCGGCCAATTTGATCACCAATTTCTTCACCAGTTATAACGGCACCATCAACATCAGCTTCCCGCCTACGGGCGTTCCGGCCACGTCCACATACCTGACCGTCGTGATGAATGAGACGAACCATCCTGCGAGCACGGCATGGACTTACACGATCGGCGGCGTGCAGACGAATTATCTTTACCTCACATTCACCGACGACACGAACCTGACGACGACGCCCATCAAATACGCCGTGCCGCCGTTCGTGCCAAACACGGCGTTCAGCAACGCGTGGTCGGACAGCTTTGAGACCTACCCGACGGGCATTTACAGCCCGACGAAACCGTTCGGCGGCTGGACCGTGCGGACAAACCAGGTGGCCATCGTCACGAATCCTCCGGCCTACACCGGCACCAATTCCCTGTCGCTCATGGACGGCGCGGTTTCCTACACCCTGCCGACGGTGGCCGGGCAGAAATATACCCTGCAATATGCGCAGGGCAGGCTGCCGTTCACCGGGTTAATTGTGGCAAACGCCAAACAAGCGGAACCTGTCGATATTGGTCAAGTTTCGAAATTCGACTTGAATGGAAACGGTTCCATTTACAATAACACCCTGATTTTTCCGTATTCGGTGGCATTTGATAATAACGGCAATCTGTATGTGGCGGATGATTCAGACAATACAATTTACAAATTCACGCCGCCGGGCGCAAATGGCGTCGTTTTTGCCACCGCCGCCAGCGGCCTATATCAACCTCAAGGTCTGGCATGCGACAGCAGCGGCAACCTCTATGTCGCCAACGAAGGCAACGGCACGATTTACAAATTCACGCCGGGCGGCGTTGGAACATTCTTCGCCAATGCCGGCAGTGGTAACATCAGCAGCCCGGATGCGCTGGCGTTTGACGGCAGTGGCAACCTCTATGTTGCAAACTATGACGATGACAGCGTCAATGACGGCAGCGGCTATGGCACGATTGAGGAGTTCAAGAACGCAAACCCAAATAGTGCCTTCTATTTCGCCACTTTCACGAACGGCCTGGAAAATCCTGTTGGTCTGACATTTGACAACACCGGCACCAACCTTTATGTGGCCAATGACAACGCGTTCGGTATCGTGGGCAACACTATTCTGGAATTCTCTCCGCCAAGCACGAATGTAACGGTCATTGCAACTTTGAACCAGCCTACTGCCCTGGCATTTGATAACAATGGCAATCTTTATGTGACGGACATTGGCACGCAGGCGATTTACAAGATTGCAAACGGAGCACCAGTCGCCGGGACGCCACCCATTTTCGCCGCGAACGATGCCAATAATTATTTGAATTCTCCCGAAGGTCTGGCCTTTTACACTAGCAACTCCGAAGAAACGAACAGCGCCAACTGGCAGCCGCCGGGGCTTTCGACTTTCACCGCTTCGCAACCAAATATGCCATTGGTTCTGGATGCTTCCGGTGGCGGATTCGTAGCCAACAGCGACAGTGTGGTGACTAATGTTTTTTCCGACATCACGCTGTTTGACGAGTTTTCGCTGACCGCCGTCCCGACCGATCTTTATTATCAGCCGGAGCAATCGCTGTCCGCCCTGGCCGGCACAAGCCCGGAGGGCAACTGGCAGTTGGAAATCCAGGACGACCGCACCGGCGCCACAAACAATACCGCGCTCGTGAGCTGGGAATTGCAGTTCATTCTTGACAACACCAATGCGCTGCCGGGCACGCTTTTCGGCGGAGCGGGACAGACCAACTTCATCGGTGCGGGCGGCATCGCGTGGTATCAGGTCACCGTGCCTGCAGTTGCGAATTATGCCACAAACCGCCTGAAGTTTTCCAGCGCGCCGGTGAACGTCTGGTTTGATACAAACAGTCCTCCGACGACCAACATACTGTTTTTGCCGGATATTACTTATCCAAGCGGAACAAACGGCTCCGTGTTGTTGAGCACCGCCGGCGCGTCGCCTTTGGAGCCGTCGCCGAACATCGTGCCCGACGAAACATATTATCTCGGCGTTCAAAATACTAATAGCTTCACCATCAATTACGCCGTTGAAGTGGATTTTGACGCAGGCAATGTAAAGACCCCCGATCACTTGATGTTCACCAGCGCCGTGCGTAAGGCCAGCGGCATCGGGCTGCAATGGACGGCGGCTCTCGGTGCGCAGGTTGAGGTGCAATGGTCGGACGCCCTCACGTCGCCGATGCAATGGAACACCATCACCAACCCCGCCGCGACCACCAGCAACGGCGTGTCCACGTTCACGGACAACGGCTCGCAGTCCGCGCCGCTGGGCGCGCACCGCTTCTACCGGCTCGTGCAGTTGCCGCCCGCGCCTCATCAACTGCACCGGTAATCTCATTTCTCACCGGGGTCCTGCCAGCCGCAGCATTTCTGGCAACGGTGGGTCAATTTGATGCAGCGTCGAGCCTGTGGCTCGAAATCGGCGCACAGCGCCGACACTACAATAAATCAAATTGATCCCCTGCCCTTGCCACTCCTTTTTTGCTTTTCGCAAAATTTTTGTGTAAGCTTGCCGGTTGTCTGATTCAAACAATTCGCAACTGTGAGCAAGGAATTCATCAAGATCGGCGGCGCGCGCGAGCACAACCTGAAAAACCTCACGCTGCAAATCCCCCGCGACAAGCTGGTGGTCGTCACCGGCTTGAGCGGCAGCGGCAAGTCGTCGCTCGCATTCGACACCATTTACGCCGAGGGCCAGCGCAAATATGTCGAGAGCCTTTCCGCCTACGCGCGCCAGTTCCTCGACCAGTTGCAGAAGCCCGACGTGGATTTCATCGAGGGGCTTTCGCCGGCGATTGCGATTGAGCAGCGCAGCTCCGGCAGCAGCCCGCGCTCGATCATCGCCACGACGACGGAGATTTACGATTACCTGCGCCTGCTTTACGCGCACATCGGCCAGGCGCACTGTCCCGAAACCGGCGTGCCGATCTCCACGCAAAGCACGAGCGACATCGTGGACAAAATCCTCGCGCTGCCGCAAAAAACCAAGGTCATGCTGCTCGCGCCGATTGTGCGCCGGCAGAAAGGCGAGTTCCGCGACGTGTTTGAACGGCTCGCGCGCGAAGGATTTGTCCGCGCCCGCGTGGACGGCGAATTGATGGAGCTGGGTGAAAACATCGCGCGCGTGAAACTCGACAAGAAAAAATTCCACAACATCGAGGCCGTGGTGGACCGGCTGGTGATTGACGACAAAATCCGCGTGCGGCTGGTGGATTCGGTGGAAACGGCGTTGCGCTGGGGCGAAGGCGTGATGTTCACGCTGCATCAATTGCCGGAAGAGTCCAAGGTCCAAAGTCCAAAGTCCAAGGCCGGCGAAAATTGGATCGAGACGCTCCACTCGAACAAAATGTGTTCGCCCGCGACCGGCAAGAGTTTCGATCCGCCGACGCCGAAGCATTTTTCCTTCAACGCGCCCGCCGGGGCGTGCCCGGTCTGCCACGGCCTCGGCCAGAAGATGATTTTTGACGAGGCGCTCGTCGTGCCGGACATGGAACTGCCGCTCGAAGGCGCGATCCAGCCGTGGCGTCGCTCCGGCAAGCGCATGAACATTTATTACAAGGCCATGCTGCGCTCCATCGCCGGGCATTTTAACATTGATCTCGCAACGCCTTACAAGAATCTGCCTGAAGATTTCAGAAAGGTTTTGATGAACGGCTCCGGCGGGGACGACGTGGATTTCAATTTCTGGCGCGGCGGAAAAACCAGCACCATCTCGCGCCCGTTTGAAGGCGTGCTGCCCAACCTCGAACGGCTCGCGACGGAAAGCGAAAGCGAATTTGTCCGCAACCGGCTCAAGCAATACATGAGCCCGCAATTTTGCGACGCCTGCAAAGGCAGACGGCTCAAACCGGAAATTCTTGCGGTCACGCTTGGAAGTGCGGAGTGCGGAGTGCGGAGTGCGGAACTCCAAGCACGCGCCCGTATTCCGCGTTCCGCGCTCCGCGTTCCGCACTTGAAAATTCCCGGACTCTCCATCATGGACGTTTGCGCGTTGTCCGTGGAAAAGGCGGATGAATTTTTTGCCGCGCTCAGGCTGACGGAGTTTGAATTGAAAATCGCCGCCGAAGTCATCAAGGAAATCCGCGCGCGGCTCGGCTTTTTGAAAAATGTCGGCCTCGGCTATCTCACGCTCGACCGCGAGAGCGGCACGTTGAGCGGCGGCGAGGCGCAGCGCATCCGGTTGGCGACGCAGATCGGCGCGGCGCTCGTCGGCGTGCTTTATGTTTTGGACGAGCCGAGCATCGGTTTGCACCAGCGCGACAACGACCGGCTGCTTGCGACGCTGAAAGGCCTGCGCGATCTGGGCAACACGGTGCTCGTGGTCGAGCATGATGCCGACACGATTCGCAACGCCGATTACATTTTGGATTTGGGGCCGGGCGCGGGTGTTCACGGCGGCGAACTGGTGGCGGCGGGCACGCTGCCGGAGATTCTCGCGGCCAAAAAATCGCTCACCGGGCAATACCTGACGGGCGAACTTTCCATTCCGGTTCCGAAGAAGAGAATTTCTCCGACGGAAGAACGCGGCTGGCTGGAAATCGTCGGCGCGACGGAAAACAATTTGCAGGACATTGACGTGCGGATTCCGCTCGGCACGTTCACCTGCGTCACCGGCGTGAGCGGCTCCGGCAAGAGCACGCTGGTGAGCGACATTTTGCAGCGGGCGCTGTTCCGAAAATTTTACGGCTCGAAGGAAAAGCCCGGCGAACACCGCGCGCTGAAAGGATTTGAAAATCTCGACAAGGTCATCGTGATTGACCAGTCGCCGATTGGGCGCACGCCGCGCAGCAACCCGGCGACCTACACCGGAATGTTCAACCACATCCGCGATCTGTTCGCGAAGCTGCCGGCGGCCAAGGTGCGCGGCTACGAGCCGGGGCGGTTCAGTTTCAATGTCAAAGGCGGTCGCTGCGAAAAATGCGAGGGCGACGGCGTGCTGAAGATTGAAATGAATTTTCTCCCGGCGGTTTATGTGACCTGCGAGGCGTGCAACGGCAAGCGCTACAACCGCGAGACGCTGGAAATCGCCTACAAAGGTAAAAATGTCGCGGACGTTTTGGACATGACCGTGGAAGAAGCCGTGACGTTTTTCCGCGCGGTGCCGAAAATCTTTGATCCGCTGCTGACGCTGGCGGAGGTCGGCCTTGGTTACATTCATCTCGGGCAGCAGGCGACGACGTTGAGCGGCGGTGAGGCGCAGCGCGTGAAGCTGGCGACGGAATTGAGCCGCCGGGCGACGGGAAAAACGTTTTATATTTTGGACGAGCCGACGACCGGCCTGCATTTTCACGACGTGGCGAAATTGCTGGAAGTCCTGTTCCGCCTGCGCGACGCGGGCAACACGCTGCTCATCATCGAGCACAACCTGGACGTGATCAAGACGGCGGACTGGATCATTGACCTCGGCCCGGAAGGCGGCTCCGGCGGCGGACAAATCATCGCGGAAGGCCCGCCGGAAAAAATCGTCCGGTGCGCCGCGAGCTTCACGGGGCAGTATTTGAAGGGCGTGCTGCCTTGAACAGTTGAGATTTCCGCTTTTGTCATTGCGCCGCGTCGTTTAGATTCAGCGCATGGCATTTTTAAGGCGATGGCTGTTGATTTTGTCCGCGCTCGTTCTGGGCTGCGGACAAATGACCGCCGCCGGCACCCGTGAAAACCGCGATTTCGCGGCGGCGATCGGGGCGTTTCAGGATGGGATGTGGAGCCGCGCGGAAACAGGTTTTGACTCGTTCAAAAACAGCTACCCGGATTCAACCGACACGCCGCAGGCGGTGCTGCTGCAGGCGCAGGCGGAATTCAAGCAGGGAAAATTGACCAATGCCATCACGCTGCTCGCCGACACGAACAACCTGGCAAAGGCCGGAAACCTGGCCGACCAATACTTTTACTGGATCGGCGAGGCGCAGTTTCAAAACAAAAATTATTCCGGCGCGGCGACAACATGGATCGCGCTCGACCAGAAATTTTCCGAATCGCCGTTGCGGCTGCGGGCCGTCGTGGGCGCGGCGGCGGCCTATGTCCAGTTGGGCGGCTGGCAGCAGACGGTCGCCCTGCTTGAGGAAACGAATGGCGTGTTTCAAGGCACCGTGCGAATGGATTCCGCGAACGAACTGGTCTCGCGCGGACGTTTGCTGCTCGCGCAGGCGAAGTTTGCGTTGAAGGATCTGGCCGGGGAGTTCGCCGTTTTGGCATCGCTGAATTTGCAGACCCTCAAGCCGGACTTGGACTGGCAGCGCGCGTATCTCCTTTACCAGAACAGGGACGCGGCGGGCGATTCCGACGCGGCGCTCGCGGCGACGACCAACCTGCTGGAAATCGCCCGGCTCAAAAATCCCGGCGGCTTGTTAGCCGAAAGCGTGGCGATGCACGCGGGCGCGCTGGAAAAATCAGGACTCACAAACGAGGCGATTGCGGCGTATCAGGAAAATCTTACAAACAGCGCATCGGCGGAACAGCAGCGTCAGGCGGTTTTGAAGGTCGCGGAACTGGCCATCGCGCAAGGACGGCTTCCTGTCGCGACAAACGCGCTGGAGACGTTTCTCGCAGGGTTTCCGGGTTCGGCGGCGGCGGATGTCGCGGTGCTGACGCTGGGCGAATTGCAATTGAAAAATTACGCCGCGCAGCCGACGTTCGCGACGAATGATTTGCTGGAGGCGCAAACCAATTTCGACCAGTTCATCGGAACGTTCACGAACAGCCCGCTCCTCGGCAAAGCGTATCTGGACCGCGGCTGGTGCGAATGGCTGCCGGAAAAAAACCCGGGAAGCTCCGGCGACTTTGCAATGGCGGTGGAAAAACTGCCTTTCTCCGAGGATTTGGCGGTGGCCAGGTTCAAGCTGGGCGACGCGCTGTTCGCGAAAGGCGATTTCGCGGGGGCGCGGACCAATTACGAGGCGGTGGTGGACGACTTCACGAATTTTCCCGACGTCGGCGAGGAGCTCGGCGCGCAGGCACTTTATCAACTGCTGCGCTCGTGCCTGGAATTGAACGACGTGGGCGGCGCGAGCAATTCGCTGGCGCGCATCATCAAGATTTATCCGCCGAGCGACCTCACCACCAACAGAATCCTGACCGCCGGCATACTGATTACCGGCGAAGGGCTGACGGATCTGGGGCAGCCGGCAAATGCGCTGACGTTGTTCCAGAAGTTCAAGGAATTGTCACCCGATTCGGATCTGCTGCCCGAAGTGGATCTGGCCATGGCGCGGGCTTACGAGCAGGAACACGACTGGCCGTCGGCCATCGGCGTCTATAATGGATGGCTGAGACAATTCGGGACGAATGCGACATTGCTGCCACAGGTGGAATACGCGCAGGCCTGGGCCAATTTTCAGGCGGGCGACGAGACGAACGCCTACGATTTGTTCACGAATTTCATCACAAAATTTTCCGCGAACGGGCTGGCGCCCGTGGCGCAATGGTGGGTGGGCGACCATTTTTTCCGGACGGGCGACTTCGTTGGTGCGGAAAGAAATTACGAATATGTCTTCCAGAACTGGCCGGAGTCCCAACTAGCCTACCCGGCCAAAATCATGGCCGGACGCGCTGCCATGGGGCGCGGCAGTTATCAGGACGCAACCAATTATTTCACGAGCCTGACGGACGACACGAATTGCCCGCCGGACTATGACGCACAGGCTTTGTTCGCCTACGGCGACGCTTTGGTGCAAATGCCATCGCCGGACACAAACAACCCGCTGGCGAATTTCAACCTGGCGGTTGCCGTGTTCAAAACAATCTGCCAGAAATACCCGGCAGACGGATTTGGCGCGCGGGCATGGGGCGAAATCGGAAATTGTGATTATCAATTGGGCGACTACGTTTCCGCCACAAATGCCTACTCTCAGGTTTATTTCAACACAAATTCCCCTGCCGACATTTCGGCGCGCAGCCAGGCTCAAATCGGTTCCGGCCTGGCACTGGAAAAAATGGCCGCGACGGCGACCGGCACGAACCAAACGGCATTGCTCGACCAGGCGCTGGACAACTACCTCCTTGTGTTTGACGGGCAAAATCTGAGAGGCGCCGAGCAATCGGATCCATGGTGGCTGAAGGAGGCGGGGCTTCATGCCGCGCCTTTGGTGGGAATGTTGAACGATGTGAAGGCTGAAAAGCTGTTTTACAAAAACTTGGAAACAGCGTTGCCACAACTGGCTGATTCCATCGAAAAGAAGATCGCCGCCCTGCCTCCGGACAAAAATTGAATTGCTGCGGCATTTGACATGCGTGCGCGGCAAGTCTAGCTTCAACCGAGGAAACAAATGACTGAAACCATCACAACCGAATCCGTCGTGGGTCTGACGCCGCGCGCCGCCGAGGAATGCAAGTCATTGCTCGCGCTGCCGGAAAATGCGGGCAAAAATTTCCGCGTCTATGTCGAGCAAGGCGGCTGTTCGGGAATGCAATACGGCATGGTCTTTGACGAAAAGCGCGACGGCGATTTGAGCGCAGAGCAGCACGGCGTGCAAATTGTGGTGGATCCGGTCAGCGCGCAATACCTGCGCGGCACGGTGGTGGATTTCAGCGACGCGCTGGTCGGCGGCGGTTTCAAGATTTCCAATCCGAACGCGAAGCAGAGCTGCGGCTGCGGAAAATCCTTTGAGGCTTGAGCGGATTTGATCAACCCGCGCAGGCTTAACAACGCCGTTCCGTGCGATGCGGAACGGTTTTTTTTCTACAAATTCAAATCCAGTTTTTCTTTACTAGCCACATTTTGACGAGCTGCGTCAGGCCGACGTAGCAAAGCAGTGTCGCCAGCAGAATCGGCCAGAATTGCCAGGGCAGCGGGACGAAGCGCAGCCCGCTGGCAATGGGCGAATACGGCAGATACGCGCCGACGGCCATAATAAGGATGGTGGTCATTGTGAGCTGCCAGCTCGCGCGCGATTGCACGAACGGGATCAGATTGGTGCGGATGACGTGGATGATGAGGGTCTGCGTCATCAGCGATTCGACGAACCAGCCGGTGTTGAACAGCGCGGCGGCGTAGGTGTGGTCGGGATCTGCGGCGTGGGCGAACCGCGCGGCAAGCTCCGGCGGCGGCACAAGCCCGGCGTGGTTGCATTTGAAATAAAACCACATGACGCAAAAAGTCGTGTAATCGAAAATGGAGCTGATGGGACCGATGAAGATGATGAACTTGGCGATTTCGCCCATCTGCCACGGGCGCGGCTTGGCGATGTATTGCGCGGTGACGTTGTCCGTCGGGATCGGCACCTGCGAAAAATCGTAAAGCAGGTTGTTCGTGAGGAGCTGGATGGTCTGGATCGGCAGGAACGGAAACCACGCGCTCGCTCCAAGCATGCTGAACATGTTGCCGAAATTGGAACTCGCGCCCATGCGGATGTATTTCATGATGTTCGCGAAAACCTTGCGGCCTTCGAGCACGCCCTCCTCAAGCACCATCAGGTTTTTTTCCAGCAGGATCATGTCGGCGGATTCCTTGGCGATGTCCACCGCCGTGTC
>CAYPTV010000058.1:0-11304 GCA_964413505.1 uncultured Bifidobacteriaceae bacterium
GGCACTACTAAATCGTGACAACCCACACCGAATTGCGCCCCTCCATCAGGTCTCACGATACACCTTTTAATAAAGCGTAAACAATTGTGTTCGTCCACAATATGCTCTCCATGCCTGCGTTGGAAAAGCGGTGGCTTTGTCCGGTCAATGTCCGCATCCGTCGCGTGGCGATACGATTGGAACATTGCGCAAAGAACGACTTCGCCGGTTTCCTTCGCCAGTTCGTCGCGTGGGTTGGTGCCGTCAAACGGCCATGGGTGGACGAATTCATCCGCGTCCACGCATATCACAAAATCCGCAGACGATTTGCGCACGGCGCGGTTGATGTGCCCAATCTTCACCATGTCATCGAAGCCTTTTGGAAATTCAAACGGCACGATGTTGAGCGACTTGACACCGCATTGCGCCGAAGCCGTCTCCAGTTCACGCCGCGTGCCGTCAATGGACTCGCTGTAAAACACAGTAAACTTGTCCACCCACGGCGCATAATGCCGCACGAATAGTGGCGCGAGAACCGCCTCATTATACATCATGGTGATGACTTCGATTTCCATGCGGCGGCCTTTTCTCATGGCGCGCCTGACCGGGGCAAAGAATTCGATCGCCTTGTATTTAAGGCGTGACTGGCGGCGTTCAACGGATGTTTGTTGGCGTTTCAGCCATCTCGCAAGCGATGATTTTAGTTTTTTCATTCTACGGTTTGCGGTTTAACTTTTAACTATTGTCAAACCTTCGTCCTTGCCGCGCGTTTTTTGATTGCCCGCCCCAAATTTAAGAATGGCATGGTGATTCTGCGGTGAAGCCAGTAGGCCGCATACCAGAATTTTCCCAGTTTCGCCGACATCTCGACTTCAGTTTGAAGCATTTCAGCATCCTGCCCCCGGACTTTTTTAAGGTGCTTTCTGATCTGATATAATTGATTAAAAAGAGCCTTTCGAAATCGCGACTGTAAATAAGGTTTGTGGACATAAGCCATAAAAAGTCGCCTGCTTTCCCGTTCGCCGATCTTATTGACCTGATTGACTTCCGTTTGTTGCAGTTCGTGTTTTCGAAAGCAGCACAAGGCTTCCGGGGTGTATGCAAGGTCGCCTTTTTCCAGCAAATGAAACCACATTTCCAAGTCTACAATCTGCCGGTAGGTGACGTCAAAGCCGCGATCTGCGTCGCGGCGACGAAACAGCACCACCGAAGGCTCTCCAATCAGATTGCAACTATTCCGCTCCCAGCATCGCGCAATAATTTCGTGTCCTTGATATAATCCTGGCGAACCTAGATCATCCCATACTTCCGCGACTATGGAATTTGCGTCAATGACGGCGCGCGCGGAAACCGCCAGCACAACAGCGGCGTTTGTTTCCAGCAATTCAACCAATCTGCCCAAAGCCTGTCGGTTCGTCAGTTTGTCATCACCGAAAACATATTTTATGTATTCTCCCCGCGCCTGCGACAGGCACCAGTTCCAATTTTCCACCATGCCAAGATTTTTAGAATGAATCTGAAAACGGATGCGGCTGTCTCTGGCGGCAAAGCGGGCGATCACCTCGGCGGAGTTGTCCTTTGAACAGTCGTCGCTGATGAGCAGTTCAAAATCCCTGAAATCCTGCGCCAGTATGGATTCAATCGCCTCCGGCAAATACCTGGCATAATTGTATGTCGGAATCAGGACGCTGACTTTTGGGATAGTCACAGGCACCATTTCCACAATGCTCTAATGAAAATGTGCCGGTCAACAAGCTATTTCTGCTTCCGTAAATTTGCGTGATACGCGTTTTTTTATTGACGAGTGAAAATTCCTGAACGGCCTTGTGATTTTGTGCCGGATCAAAAAGAACGCATACCAACCCGAACCCAAGGTCAGCTTCATTTCTTTCAACACAGGATTTTCGTTCGCAGCGGGCAGTTTTCGGAGTGAATAGATTTGTGCGAACAGCATCCGTCGTGTCGCCATTTTCTGGAGCCACGGCCTGACAAAATATGCTTCCAGAAGCCAGAGGCTTTCAACTTCCGTCTTGCCGCTTTTGCGGTTCGCATTTGTCTGCTGTGAATCGTGCCTGCGAAAGGCGCATAGCGGCTCGCCAAGATGGGCAAATTTTCCGTTGTCCAGAAGATGAAACCACATTTCCAAATCCGCAAGCTGCCGGTAGCGCGCATCAAATCCGCGCGCGGCCTGCTGTTTTCTGAACAACACGAGCGTCGGTTCGCCCACCAAATTTGCAGGACGTTCAAGACACTTCACAACGACTTTTTTCCCGTCGCAGATGCCGGGGTGAAAATTGTTCCGCGTCTCAATCACCGTTGACCGCGCATCAATCACTTTGGACGCGGTTGACACGAGCGAGATGGCAGGATCGCTTTCCATCAATGCCGCCATTTTGCCGATGGCCGACGGCGAGAGCAGCTTGTCATCGCCGAAAATAAATTTGATGTATTCTCCTCGCGCCTGCGACAGGCACCAGTTCCAATTTTCCACCATGCCAAGATTTTTGGGGTGAATCTGAAAATGGATGCGGCTGTCTCTGGCGGCGTAGCGGGCGATCACCTCGGCGGAATTGTCCGTGGAACAATCGTCGCTGATCAACAGTTCAAAATCCTGAAAATCCTGTCCGAGAACGGATTCAATCGCCTCCGGCAGATAACGCGCATAATTATATGTCGGTATGAGGACGCTGACTTTTGGGGCTGTCATATGCCGGGTTTCATCGGGCAAATGCGGCGTCAAGACTTGAACTGCATCTCGTAAAGCTTTTGATAGACGCCGCCGCGATTCATCAGGTCGTCATGCCTGCCGGTTTCAATGATGCGGCCCTGTTCCATGACGACGATCAAATCCGCGTGCAGAATGGTGGAAAACCGGTGCGCGATGCACAATGTCGTCCGGCCTTTCATCAATCCATCCAGAGCGGATTGCACGGCGCGCTCTGATTCCGTGTCGAGGGCGTTGGTCGCCTCGTCGAGAATCAAAATCGGCGCATTTTTCAGAACCGCGCGGGCGATGGCGATGCGCTGGCGCTGGCCGCCGGAAAGCAGCACGCCTTTTTCGCCGATGATGGTGTTGTAGCCGAGGGGTTTTTCTGTGATGAACTGGTGCGCGTGCGCGTGCCTGGCGGCGGCGATGATTTCTTCATCCGTCGCGCCGGGCCGTCCCAGCTCGATGTTCCGGCGGATGGTTTCGTTGAACAGAATGGTTTCCTGCGCGACTACGGCGATCTGTTTTCGCAAATCGCCGGTGGAGGCTTCGCGGATGTCCACGCCGCCGATGCGGACGGCGCCGTTTTGCGGATCGTAGAAACGGAGCAGCAGGTTGGACAGCGTGGTCTTGCCCGCGCCGCTCGCGCCGACGAGTGCGACAAGCTGGCCGGGTTTGATCTGAAGATTGATGTCGTTAAGAACCGTTTTTTTGCCGTAAGCAAAACTGACGTTGTCAAAATGGATTTCCGCTCCGGACTTCAACGGGCGCGGGCTGGCGGGTTCCGGCACGGCGTTTTGGGTGGCGAGCAGTGCGAAGACGCGCTCGCTGGAGGCGCGCGCCTGGACAATCTGGTTTTGCAGCCGCGTGAGATTTTTCATCGGCGCATAAATCGTGAAAACGCTGGCGATCAACTGGATGAAATCGGTGGAATTGAGATGATGTGTGTCTGGGTGCCATTTTGCCTGCAGAATCAGATAGACCAAAACCAGCGCCACGCCGCATGATCCAAAAAATTCAATGAGCGGCCCGGGAATTTCCGTCGCCCGCACCACGCGCATATAATCGCCGATGGATTTGCGGGCGGTGCTATGGAACTGTCCGGCCACGACTTTTTCGAGGCCGTAAGCCTTGATGACGCGATGCCCGGTGAAAGATTCAATCATGATCTGGGTCAGGTCGCCGGATTGCAACTGCGTTGCCCGGCTGGACTGACGGACTTTCCGGCCGTAAATGACAATGGGAATGACGGCCACCGGCAGGACCGACATGACAATGATCGTCAACATGGGCTGCTTCCAGAGCATAAAGCACAAAACGCTGACCAGTGTGACCGGATCACTGACGATGACGCGGGTTGCGCTGGCCAAAATGCCCTGAAGCGCCCCCGTGTCGTTCATCACGTTCGACATGAGCTGGCCGCTGGAATTTTCCGTGTAAAAACCCGCCGACAAATCCAGCAGGTGCGAAAACAGCCGTGTGCGCAGATCCGTCACGGCGCGGGTCGTGACCCATTGCAAACAATAGACATCCAGATAACCAAAAATGCCGCGCAGCAGCATGATGAACGGAATCGCCGCGATGAGCGCCCCCAGCGCCCACGGATGCGAGCGCAAATCGTTCGCGTCTAGCGCGGCGCGCGCCAAGTTGAACCAACGTTGCATGAACGAGAATTTTCCGAGAACGGGTATTCGCGTCGGCGCAGCAGTGTTGAAATTAAAATTAGTCGGAAAATTCGCGCTCACCATCACGTTCGAGACGGCCAACGGCCCGCCGTTGGTCACGACGATTGTGTAGGTGGAATTGTTTCCCGCGTCGTCGTTGGTCGCGCCGGCCAAAAACACATGGACATTCGCCGCCGTCGCCGCCGAAGATTTTATTTTTACATCGCCGGAAAAATTATTTGTGTCTCCACGCACGGAAACGGTGAAATTTGTCGAACCGCCGCCGGCCAGCGTGATTGGCGGCCACGCCACGGCGTTGTTGGTCATGCGGTAGGTGCTCGAAGTATTTGCCGTCGGAAAAACCGTGCCGAAGACGAGCATGATCGTCCCGATCAGCAGCGGCGAAATGAGGCCGCTGATGATTCCGCACAGCACGCCCAGAACCAGACGCACGCGATACGGCTTCACCAGTTGCCAAAGCCTGCCAAGAAAGACGAGCATAGTTTGATCCAGTATGCGCAGGGATGGCGGGCAAGGCGAGCAGTTTGTCGGAATGGATTTTATTTTTGCGCGGCGGGCCGATTTCGGCTTCAATCCGGCATCGTGACGGCAACAAAACCACTTCCCATCTCCGTCTGCATCATCGCCGGCAACGAGGTGGCGCGCATCCGCCGCGCGCTCCAAAGCGTTTCCGGCTGGACCAGCGAAACCATCGTCGTCCTCAATCACGACGCAACCGACGGCACGGACAAGATCGCGGAATCTTCCGGCGCGAAAGTTTTTCGCGAGCCGTGGAAGGGTTACGTCGCGCAAAAGAATTCCGCCTGTCAAAAGGCGGCGCAGGAATGGATTTTGAGCCTGGACGCCGACGAGGCGGTTTCACCGGAATTGCGCGCCGAAATCCATAAATTATTTTCCGAACCGGAAAAATCAAGGCCGTTTGCCGCGTTCAGCTTTCCGCGCCGCACGCTTTTTTGCGGGCGCTGGATCCGACACGGCGACTGGTATCCCGACCGGCAAACGCGGCTCTGGCGGCGCGGCCAGGCCCGCTGGTCGGGCGAAAACGTGCATGAAAGGCTGGAAGTGGACGGCCCCATCGGACGACTGCATTCGGATTTGTTGCATGACATCGCGGAGAGCATTGACCGGCAGATCGCGAAAATTTCCAGCTACAGCGAGGCGTTTTTGCGAGACGCTTGCGCGCAAGAACGCAAGGCGGGCTGGTTTGACCTGGCGGCGCGACCGGCGTGGCGTTTCGTGCGCAGCTATTTTTTACGGCTCGGATTTCTCGACGGCTGGCAGGGCGTTTACATCGCCTGGATGACGGCGTTTTACACCGCGACGCGCTACGCAAAAGTGCGCGATGCGCAGGAAAACAAAACCAAGCCGGATTGACATGGATGTTTCCGTCATCATCCTCACCCGCAACACCTGCGCGCTGACCCGCGCCGCCATCCAGTCGGTTTTGGATTCCAATGATTCGCTGGCAAAGGAAATTATAGTCGTGGACAACGGCTCGACCGACGAAACGCTGTCAGTGCTACCCCGCGAATTTCCGGATTTAAAACTGATCCGCGCGGAAAAGAACCTCGGTTTCGCCCGCGCGTGCAATCTGGCGGCCAAACAATCGTCCGGCGAATTTTTGCTGCTGCTGAACTCCGACGCGCGCCCCGCACCCGACGCGCTGGAAAAAGCCGCCGCGTGGATGCGCGCAAATTCCGATTGCGCCGTCGCGGGCGGGCAATTGCTCAACGCGGACGGCTCGCGGCAAAATTCAATCGCCAATTTTCCAACGCTGGCGACCGAGCTGTTGAGCAAATCGCTGCTGCGCCGTCTGTGGCCGGAAAAATTTCCGGGTAAGGAGCGCGAACTTCGCGCGCCGCTGGACGTGGAATCAATCGTCGGCGCGTTCGTTTTTGTCCGGAAGAAAATCTGGGGCGAACTGGGCGGGCTGGACGAGCGCTATTTTTTCTTTTTCGAGGAAACGGATTTTTGCCTGCGGGCGCGCCAAAAAAATTTCCGCGTCGTCCATCTGCCGGAAGTCCGCGTCCGGCACGACCAGGGCGCGACGGCAAAGCAAGTTTCCGTGGCGGCGCGGATTGAATACTGGCGTTCGCGCTACATTTACTTCTCCAAAAATCGTTCCGCGTTCACGCGAAGCATTTTGTTTGCGGGACTGATGGCGCGGTTGTTTTTCGACTGGCTGGCGGCAAGTTTGACCACCATTTTCACGCTGGGAAAAAATGCGCGCTGGCGCAGCCGCTGGCGCGTTTGCACGGCGCTGCTGGGCTGGCATTTGCGCGGCTGTCCGGCGTCGGCAGGTTTGCCGCGCTGAAATCAGCGGAGCAGCCGGTAGTTTTTGTGAACACCGATCTCGATGCCGGTGAGATTTTTGAGATGGCAGGCGAGGTCGTTCCAGAAAACCTTTTTGCGAAACCGGACGAACGGGTTGCGCGAGCGATAAGTCCAGTCGGCGGCGGCGACCAGTTCCCGCATGACCTGTGGATGCGTGCCGGTGAAAGGTTTCACCTTTTGGTCGTCTTCGTAAAAAATTTCCGGACGTTCACAAATTTTTTCGACGGCGTTGTCGTCATGCCACAGTTTGGAAAGGTTGCGGAGCTTGACGCGCGCCAACTGCGGGGGCAGCGCATGGCCGTAATGATGGTATCGGCCGCCGGAAATTTTCACGCGCAATTTATCATTGGCGACCGTGCGGAAACCCTGGGCGTCGCCGCGCGAACGGATTTCCGGCGTGCGTCGCACCACGCGGACTTCGCGGCGATACCAGCCGAACGAGCAGGCGTAGGTCTGGTAGCTGCCGTAAAAATGGATGTAGTCCACGAGCAATCCTTGCACTTGCGGATTGTTCAATTCCTGGTTCATGGCGGCGCGCATGGCGGGCAACGTGTCTTCGTGCAGCACTTCATCGCCTTGGACATAAACGCACCAGTCGCCGGTGCATTCTTGCAGTGCAAGATTGGTGTGATGCGAAAGCGCGAGGCCATTTTTGCGAAGCGACTCGTCCCATTCGGTCTCGATGATGCGAATTTTTGGATCGCTGATTTCCTTGACCCTGTCCAGCGTGTCGTCGGTAGAACGCGGCACGTTGACAATCACCTCGTCGCACAGCGGCAGGATGGAACGGATGGCGGGGACAAACGGATAGCCCATCGTCGTGCCGTTGCGGATGAAGGTGAAGCCGCTGACTTTCATGGGCGAAGATTCAATGGTAGCAGTAATGAATTTTTCCTTCCACGCGCCTTTCCAAAAGCGTGTGGCCGTGGCGCAGCCGCTCGGAAAATTTCCGCCAGTTGCCGGCGGCTTGTCGGCGGACGTGCAGCCAGCGCCGTTGCACCCAGTTGATTTTCCATTTTTTTCGGAAATATCCGACCGTTTCCGCGCGCGTTGAACCGCGCTGCGCCTTGAGGGATTTTTGCGTCACGCTGCCAAAATGATGGATGTAGGCGCAGCCGCTGACGGCCATTTTGAAGCCGGCGTCTTTTGCGCGCCAAAGAAAATCCAGATCCTCGTTGCCGCCCTTGTTGAAATTTTCATCAAAGTTTCCAATCGCCTCAAAAACGCGGCGCGCGACGAGAAAGCAAACGCCCGAGGCCGTTCCGCGCCGCTGCACCTGCTTCATCTGCGACACAAAATCGCGGGCATAATTTTCAAAATCATAATCCAAATCGCCCTCGCCCATCGCCGGGCTGACGATGTCCACGCCTTCGTTTTCGGAAAATGCAACCAGATTTTCCAGCCAGCCGCGCGACAGCACCGTGTCATTGTTCAGAAACAGCGTCCATTTTGTTTTGCCGGCGTCAAATCCCTGGTTCCAAGCGGCGGCGCAGGCGCGATTTTCGGAATTGTGAATCACGCGCAATTTTGGCCGCGTCGCGAGAAATTCCGCCGTCCCGTCTGTCGAAGAATTATTTACGACAACGATCATCGAATCGTCGCAGCCCGTGGCATTGAGGCTTTCCAGGCATTGCCGCGTGAAATGCAGCTGGTTGAAAACGGGAATGACAATCGTGACATCCATCTCGGCTCATGCTCCAAAATCAAGCGCGCCGCCGCAAACATTCTTTTGCTTCGAGCCTGTCGCCGCATCTGCATTTCAATCGCCCAGCAATTTTTTCAACTGGTCGCGCGCCGCCGCCTCGCGTTTGTTCGTCTCCGATTTGGGCGTCCAGTTGCGACGGGCGAAATCAAAATACTCGCAGAAATTTCCGACGGCCTTTTCCAAGACAGGCTCGGCGCGGCGTTCGCGACATTGCTGCGCCACGCGCGGATCGTAAAATGCGCAGTTCAGGCACACGCGCAAATCCGCGCGGCATTTCATGCAGACCTCGCCGCGACCCGGCTGGCCGTCCAGCGTCCAGGGTTCGCCGCAATTGTAGCAATGGCGATTCACATTTACGATTTACGATTTACGATTTACGATTGCCCGGATGATGCCAGTTCCAATCACAAATCGTAAATCATAAATGAAGTTTGGATTATTTGGCGGCTCGTTCGACCCGGTTCACATCGGCCACCTGCTCGTCGCGCAGGCGGCGGTCGAGGAACTTGGCCTGGACAAGTTGTTTTTCATTCCGGCGGCGCAATCGCCGTTCAAGCCGGACAGCAGGCCCGCGTCCGCGTCCGTGCGGCTGCAACTGCTCCGGCTCGCGCTCGCGGGAAAGGCAAATTGCGAAATTGACGCGCAGGAAATCCGGCGCGGCGGCGTCTCCTACACCGTTGACACGCTGCGCGATTACGCGAAAAAATTTCCGGGCGCAAAATTGTTTTGGCTCATCGGCACCGACCATGTTGCCAAACTGAACGAGTGGCGGGAACCGGATGAACTGGCGCGGCTGGCCGAGTTCGTGGTGATTCCGCGTCCGGGCGAAACGCCAGCGGATTTTCCGGCGCCGTTTCGCGGCCTGGCTCTGAAGGGTTTTCAGTTGGCGGTTTCATCGCTGCAAATCCGCGCGCGGCTCAAGGCTGGTCTTCCGATTGAACCGCTGGTGCCATCCGCCGTGGCCGAGGCCGTCCGAAACAATCGCCTTTATCTTTGAACGCATCCGCCGCAATATCCCCGCAGATGGATTCAAAAAAACTTGCCGAGCTTTGCCGCAGCTTCGCGGACAACAAAAAGGCCGAAAACATTGTTATCCTCGACGTGCGTGATTTGTCGTCGGTGACAGATTATTTTGTCATCGCGTCCGGCACGAGCGAGCCGCATTTGCGCGCCATCGTGGACGAGATCACCGACCGGCTGCGGGACGAGCATGACTTGCGGCCCCTGCGCAAGGAAGGCTCGATGCAGGGCGCGTGGGTGGTGCTGGATTTTTTCGACGTGATCGTTCATGTCATGCGCTCGGACACGCGGGTGCGTTACGACTTGGAAGGACTTTGGGGCGACGCGGCGCGGGTGAAATTGAAGGCCAAGCCGAAAAAGAATTCAACCGCCAGGACACCACGGCGCAAAGCCAGGAAAAATTAAATCCTTGGTGGCTTCGCGGCTTGGAGGTCAGGAAGTTTTTTGGGGAATTTCCGCCGACGCCTTCACCATTTCATCCACGAGCTTTTTGAATTCATCCAGACCGGTGCTCGGGATGATAATGGTGTCGCGACGTCCGCCGACGTCCTCGGTGATCCGCAAAAATCGTCCGCGCGGATTTTCCTTGAGCGTGAGAACAAAGTTTTTGCGCTCGATTTGCACTTCCGCAGATTTCAGCGTGTCTTCCTGAACCGGGGGCTTGGGCTGGCCGTAACCCTGGCCATGCCCTTGATAAGGCCGCCGCCCGAATGGTGATGGTCGTTCGTTTGAGATCATAAGTCCGCTGTGGATTTCCCAGCTAGTTTCAAAATCCGGCGGCAACGGGCATTTGTCAACTGCCAAAATCTTCTCCAACCACAGGTGTCTCGCGGATAACGGGATTTGAAATAAAGTTTTTGATGCCGAAATTCACAAAATATTCGCCGCAAGCTCGGCAAGCTCGGATCGCTCGCCCTTTTGCAGCTCGATGTGCGCGGCGATGGCCTGGTCGCGGAAACGGCTCACGATGTAGTTGAAGCCGTTCGAGGACGAGTCCACATACGGGTTGTCTATTTGATATGGATCGCCGGTGAAAATAATCTTTGTGCCGTTGCCGACGCGCGTGATGATGGTTTTGGCTTCGAGCGGCGTCAGGTTTTGCGCCTCGTCAATGATCATGAACTGGTTCGCGATGCTACGCCCGCGAATGTAGCTCAATGCTTCGACGACAATCGCGCCGCTACGCATCAGATCGCCGCTGCGGCGATGGTCGTGGCCCATGTTCAGGTCGCTCAGCATTTCGAGCGCGTCGTGGATCGGCTGCATCCACGGTGCGAGTTTTTCCTCAAGCGAACCGGGCAGGAAACCGAGTTCCTTGCCCATGGAAATCGTCGGGCGCGCGACGACGAGCCGGCGGAATTCGCGGTCAAGCACGGTGCGCTTCAAGCCGGCGGCCATGGCCATCAAGGTTTTTCCCGTGCCGGCCTTGCCCATGAGCGTGACGAGCTTCACGCGGTCATCAAGCAGCGCGTCGAAGGCGTAATGCTGCTCGCGGTTGCGCGGCTTGATGCCCCAGACGCCTTCGCGGCAGTCAATGATGGGAACGAGTTTTGTCCCCGTCGCGTCCACTTTGGTGAGCGCGGCCTTTTTGGGATTCGTTTCGTCAATGAGCGTGCAGAATTCGTTCGGGAAATATTTTTTGCCGCCGTTGACTTCAAGTTCGCCGTTGGCGCGGAACGCGGCCATTTTTTCCGGGCCGACGGCCAGTTCGATCATGCCGGTGTAAAGGTCCTGGATGTGGACGCGGTCGTTCTCGTAATCCTCGGCCTGTAGGCCGAGCGCGTCGGCCTTGATGCGCAGATTGATGTCCTTGCTGACGAGAATGGTCGGGTTTTTCGGCTGCGTTTTCTGGATGCTTGCCGCGAGCGACAGAA
>CAYPTV010000059.1:0-11287 GCA_964413505.1 uncultured Bifidobacteriaceae bacterium
CAGCCGGGCCGCCCGATTGAAGAAGTCGCGCGCGAATTGAATCTACCCGCCGATTCAATCATCAAAGTCGCGTCGAACGAAAATCCGTTCGGGCCGTCGCCGCTTGCCGTGGCCGCGATGCAACAGGCGCTGTCCGGCGTGAACCTGTATCCCGACGGCAATGCGTTTTACCTGAAGCAAAAACTCGCGGCCAAGCTTGGCGTTGAAACTGCAAATTTAATTTTAGGAAACGGCTCGAATGAAATCATCGAGTTTGTCGCACATGCGTTGCTCGCGCCCGGCGATGACGCGGTCGTTTCGCAATTCTGTTTCGCAATCTATCCCATCGTCGCAAAAATGTTCGGCACAAATGTCGTCACCGTTCCCGCGAAAAATCACGGACATGATTTGTCCGCGATGCTTCGCGCAATTACGCCGCGCACGAAAATCATTTTCGTCGCCAATCCGAACAACCCGACCGGCACGCTCGTGCCCCGCGAGGAAGTGGTTCAATTCGTCAATGAAGTTCCTGACGACGTGCTGCTGGTGATGGACGAGGCTTACATCGAATTTCTGGACGACGCGGTGGACCTGGTTCCGCTCATCCGCCTTGGCGCGCGGAAAAATCTGATTTTGATGCGGACGTTCTCAAAAATTTATGGACTCGCCGGATTGCGCATCGGCTATGGCATTGCGAATGCGGAACTGGCTTCCGCGCTGGAGAAAATCCGGCAGCCGTTCAACATCAACCTGCTCGCGCAAACCGCCGCGCTCGCCGCACTGGACGACGGCGAACACGTCCGCAAGACCCGGCAGAATAATTCCGGCGGCCTGCAGTTTTTCGAGAAAGCATTCCGTGAGTTGAAGTTGGAATTCGTCCCGTCATTTGCCAATTTTATTCTCGTCCGCGTCGGCGAGGGACAGAAGGTTTTTGACGCGATGCAAAGGCAGGGCGTGATCGTGCGTCCGATGGGCGGCTATCAATTGCCGGAGTGGATCCGCATTTCCATCGGCACGCCGCAGGAAAACGGGCGGACTCTGAATGCCTTGAAGCAGGCGCTAAAATTGATTCGCTGAAAATCAGGCGTCGTTGTAATGTTCGCGCAAATTATGGCGATTGCGGACATCAGACGGGAATATCAACGCGGCAATCTGGATAAAGCGGATTTGGAGGCGAATCCGCTGGCGCAGTTTGATGTCTGGTTTGCGCAGGCGTCGGCGGCGCAATCCGGCAGCCGCTGGTTGAAGATCGCCATCGCGCTCTACAAACTCTGGCAGGCGGTCCTCGGACGTTCCCCGGCGGACGTGAATGCGATGGTGCTTTCGACCGTGGACAAAAGCGGGCGGCCTTCGTCGCGAAACGTTTTGCTCAAGGGCGTGGACGAACGCGGCTTCATTTTTTTTACCAACTACGACAGCCGCAAAGGTTGCGAACTGGCAGATAATCCAAACGCGGCGCTGACTTTTTACTGGGCGGAAATGGAGCGGCAGGTTTGCGTCGCCGGTTCCGTGGAAAAAGTTCCGCGTGAAGAATCGGAACATTATTTTAGATCGCGCCCGCGCGGCAGCCGTCTCGCGGCTTGGGCTTCAAACCAGAGCGACGTTGTTGCCGGTCGTGCCGCGCTCGAGGCGAAGTGGAGCGAGATGGAAAGAAAATTTCCGAAGGATGTTCCGCTGCCGCCAAATTGGGGCGGCTTTGTGCTGAAGCCGGAACGGATCGAGTTCTGGCAGGGCCGCGCCAGCCGCCTGCACGACCGTTTTCAATACACGCGACAGGCGGACAATTCCTGGAAACTGGAAAGACTTGCGCCGTAATTAACACTTCTTTTTCAAAACAAAAGCGGCGGCTCCGGGTTCCCTAAGCCGCCGCGTCGTTTTTGTCCCGTCAGAATTTGTAGGAAATGCCGGTAACGAGCTTCACGTCGTTCCTGAGGCGGCCAAACGCCGGCTGGTTGTCGAATGAATCATCAATATAGCTTTGCAGGCTCAAATTTTTGGCGATGCCGGCCTCGATGCCGATTTCGGCATTGACGATATAATTGTTGAAGTTGTCAACCTGCGGCAGGATTTCGAACGTCTGCCAGACGCGCGCGCCGTGTTCGGCGAACTTGTGCTCAAAGGTTTCCGCCAGACGAAGCGTGGCGAAGGAATCATGGACACTTCCGAGTTGCTCGAAAACCTCGGCACCGCCCGCTTCCACAGAGAGCGTTGTGTTCGTTTCCTTCACAATATAATAACCGGCACCAGGCCCGACTGTGACGCGATATTTGATGTCGGCAATGCCGTCGTGGAGTCCGTCCAAACGCAAATAGCCATAGAGCTTTTCCGAGTAGAGATGATTGAACTGGCCGAAACCATGAACGCTTTCGGCATTCTCGACACCGCTGTTTTCACCATAAGCACCGTCCGCGCCGCACAGCCATTCATTATAAACGTCTTTCCTGGCCGACAGGACTTTCGCCGTGAACAAGCTGGTGTCACTATTGCCACGGGTCAGGGTAAAGCCGAGGCTCGCGTTGCTTTCCCATGGAGATTTCTTTTCCTGAACAACGCCGTTGGTGCCGGTGTCTGCAAAAACCGCCGTGATTCCGGCGGCAACGATGATGATTGTGATTATTTTTTTCATTTGGCCCAAAAATGGCCGCACAAAAGACACCATTTGTGCGGCCGGGGCAAGCAGGCATTTGGAATTGTTTCAACGAACGGTCGGCGGGCAGCTTGATTCCTGCGCGGCCGGGCGAAGGGATCGCCGCCAACCATCCCTTGGACATCACATTTATTGCCCGGTTTTGGATGAGGAAAAACGATCCGACGACCGGGCGCAAGCAAACGTAAGCCTCGACCCTGTTCGTTTTTTCGCCTTTTCAATTGCGCCTGTGTCGTGGAATGTGAAAAAATTTATACAAATCTGGCGGTTGCGGTGTCTATGGATTGAAACTGTGAACGGCAACGAACATTCCGGCTGGTTGGAAGGCTTTTACGCGGCAAGGGCGGCGGGGTTGATCCTGTATGGCCGCGCGCTGGGACTGGGCCATGGCGAGGCGGAGGATGTTCTGCAGGAAACTTTTCTGGCGCTGATGCGTCTGCCGGAACCGCCGCGCGAGCCGGAGAATTATTGTGTCCGCAGTTTCAGGAACCGCGCGCTGAATTATAAGCGCTCGCTGTGGCGGCGTTTGACGCGCGAAGTCCTTGCGGACAGCCACCATTTTGCAGGCGGTAGCAATTGGTTCGAAAAAGCGCAGGACGAGGCCGAACAATCTTTGCAGACGGACGCCGTGCGTTGTCTCGAAGGATTGCCGGTGGAGCAGCGCGAGGTGATCGTGCTGAAAATCTGGAACCAATTCACTTTCGAGGAGATCGGCGGGCTGCTGGAAATTTCCCCGAACACGGTTGCGGGCCGTTACCGATACGGTCTGCAAAAGATAAAATCCAAATTGGAAGGAGTTGTTTATGAAAGAGACGGATTCACTGGAGAACCAATTGCGTTCGTGGAAGCCGCGCAGGCCGTCGGCGGGGCTTAGGCGAAAGCTGTTCGGCGAGCCGGTCAGTGTCGCGCGGCGGGTGGCGTGGGTTTTAGGCTCGCTGGCACCGGCTGTGGCGTGTCTGTTGCTGACGATTTCGGTGTTTAATCCGGGCAATTATGGCGGATCCACGCGCCTCGAACCGATGGTTTTGGGCAATCAAAGTTCCGCAGTTTATGCGTGCGGCAATGACGGTGGACCGGAGAACAACTTATTTTCCGTCACTTTTGATTGGACAAACCATGGCAATTTCACTTCTAGTATATCTCCTTTTTCACGGTCAAGATGAATTGATCTGACGATTTACAAATGAGCAACGACAAAAGCAACGCGCCGGGCGGCAAGCAGCCTGCGGGAAAAACTCCCGTGACCACGCCCGCCGCCAGACCTGTTCCCGTAAAAGTTCCGCCGCTGTTCCGAAAAATTGACTGGCTGGTGCTGGGCGTGGTTTTTGCCGTCGTCTGGACGGCCTACCTCTTCACGCTCGCGCCGGAACTGACGCTGGAGGATTCCGGCGAACTTTGCACGGCATCGTATTATGCCGGCATCCCGCATCCGCCGGGCTATCCGTTCTGGGCGATTTATTCGTGGTTTTGGACGTGGATATTACCTTATGGCAACGTGGCGTGGCGCGTGGAGGTGGGCGAATCCTTCGCGGCAGCGATGGCGTGCGGGCTGGTGGGCTTCATGGTTTCGCGCGGCAGCAGCATGTTGATCGAGGGCATTGACGAGTTGAAGGACATGAGCCGCAAATGGGAGAATGTCATTTGCGTGGTGACAGGGATCGTGGCGGGATTGCTGCTGGGCTTCGACCGTTTCATGTGGATGGAATCGGTGGTCATCAACCGCATCTCGCTCTTCGACGTGCCGTGGATCATGGTGGTGGCGCTGTGTTTGTTCCGGTGGATTTATGCGCCGCAGCAGATACGCTACCTGTTCATCGGGATGTTTTTCTTTGGCGTATGCGCGACGATTCATCAAACGATGCTCGTGGCGGCGATGGGCATTGAAGTGTGCATTGCCATCGCCCACCGCCGTTATGGACGCAATTTGTTTTTGGCAAATAGCCTCATATTTTTCATGGTCTGGATTCTGATGAACATCAAAAAGGACGGGGCGGCCGTCATTCCGGCCTTGAACGAGTTAAGCCCGATGTTCATCGGCATATTCTATGTCGTCGGCATTGGATCCATTGCGGCCTATGCGTGGCTGGCTGTGTTGACAAAGCAAACCTTCATTCAATTTGTGCGCGACGGCTGCGCGCTTGCGGCGTTTGTATTGCTGGCGGCCGTTCCCACCCAGGGATCCTTCTGCATTTTGCTGTCATTGGTGGCGCTCGGCTTCTTTTTCAAGTTCGCCTGGGACACGAGAAAGTCGGACATGGGATGGCTGCTGGTGATTGTATGCGGTGTTCTTTGGGCATGCGGCGCTGCATTTTATTTTTATGAACCGCTGGCGGGCATGTCAGACCCGCCGATGATGTGGGGCTATCCGCGGACGGTCGAGGGATTTTTCCACGCGCTTTCGCGCGGGCAATATGAAAAGTCCAACCCGACGGACATCATCCACGACCCGAAGCGTTTCATCTCGCAGCTCGGCCTGCTCATCAGCGGGCTTTCGGATGCGTTCGGCTGGGTTTATCTGTTCATCGCGTCGCTGCCGTTTTTCTTCCTCTGGCGGATGAAAAACCGTGAGCGCGCGTGGATCATCGGGCTGGCGGCGATTTATTTGTGCATCGGCGTGCTGCTGACGATCATCATGAACACCAGCCTGGACCGGCAGAACGCGCTGTTGTGCGAGGTGTTCTTCACGGCTTCCCACGCTGTGGTCGCCATCTTGATCGGCTACGGGCTGGCGTTGCTGGCGGCTTACATGGCGACGCATTATCAAAAGTTCAGGAACTGGGGATTGATCGGCGGGGCGATTGCCACCGTGCTCGCGCTATATTGCCTCGTAAGCGCGATGGGCAAACTTTATTTCGGCCCCGCCGGTGAGATCGCCAGCGTGCATGATTTTTTCCACGGCATCGTCCGCGCATTTGACAAAAACCAATACGGCTCGCCTGTCTTCGCCAATCTGATATTGGTCGCCACGCCGCTGGTTTTCATCGCCGCGCTGCTGCTCTACCGCAACCGCGCGCCGGTGGTGATCACTCTTTGCATTTTCTGCACCGCGCCGGTTTATTCCGCGCTGTCGCACTGGTATAAAAGCGAGCAGCGCAACCACTGGTTCGGCTACTGGTTCGGGCATGACATGTTCACGCCGCCGTTCGGCATTTATCCCGAAATGACGCGCAACACGATTCTTTTTGGCGGCACCGATCCCGGGCGATTCTGTCCGACCTACATGATTTTCTGCGAGAGCTTCATCCCGCACAGTTGCCAGCCGCTGGAGGATCAGAAATTTGACCGCCGCGACGTTTATCTCATCACCCAGAACGCGCTGGCCGACGGGACCTATCTGGATTACCTCCGCGCGCAATACTTCCGCAGCCAGCAGCACGACCCGCCGTTTTTCGGGCGGCTTTTCAAATACGTTGCGACCATGGCCATCGGCAATTCGGGCAATGTGATCATGGATGGCATTGACACGGGCAAGGGAAACACGGGCAATTCGCTGGTCGAAGGCATATCCGATTTGCTGGAGACAACCTTGGACAAGCCGTTCACCGCGTTGGGCGCAAACATTGAAAAGCGCCGCCGCGCCGAGGGCGTCTATCCGCCCAATGAAATTTACATTCCGTCACCGCAGGATTCACAGGACTGTTTTCAAGCATACACGACCGATGTCGCCCACCGGCAGCAGCTTGGCCAGCTCAAGCCCGGCGAAGACGTTCACGTTGATGAAGCCGGACATGTGCAGGTTTCCGGCCAGGTCGCCGTGATGGAAATCAACGGCCTGCTCTGCAAGGTCATTTTCGACCACAACCCGACCAACGACTTTTACGTCGAGGAAAGTTTCCCGCTTGACTGGATGTATCCCTACGAAACGCCGTCGGGAATCATCATGAAAATAAACCGCAATCCGCTGCCGGAATTGACCGAGGACATTTTCAAAAAGGATCATGAATTCTGGAGCAAATATTCCGAGCGCCTCTGCGGCAACTGGATCACCTACGACACCACCGTGCAGCAGATCGCCGACTTCGCCGAAAAACTTTACATCGGCAACAATTACGAGGGCTTCACCGGCGACCGCAAATTCATCCGCGACGACGACGGGCAGAAAGCCTTCTCGAAGCTTCGCAGTTCCATCGCCGGCGTCTATGCGTGGCGGTTAAGCCCGGAATGCCCGCCCGATTACCGCCAGAAAACCGAGGCGTTGCAGCAGGCCTTGATCAAGGAAACCGATTTCGCCTTCAAACAATCTTTCGCGTTCTGCCCTTACAGCCCGGAAGCGGTCTTTCGCTATGTGAATTTCCTGCTCGAATTCCAGCGCTTTGATGACGCCCTGATTGTCGCACGAACCTGCCAGAAGCTTGACCCCTACAACGATCAGGTCACAGGACTCATTGCACAATTGGAAGACTACAAAAAGCGCTACGGTGACATGTCCCGAGCCCAAAACCAGATGCAGCAAATGCAGGCCGAGGCCGTCACCAACCCCGCTGATCTGCCGAACATTCTGGGGCTTGCCGGAACGTATTTGCAGATGCAGCAGACCAACGCCGCGATCAACCTGTTTGACGAGGCGATAACCAATTCCCGCATCACACCCTCACAGCTCGGTGCCATCGCCAGTTTTTACGCTGAAACCGCCAAAATCACCAAGCTCGAAGGCGTGCTTGGAAGAATGGTCGTCGTCGCGCCCGATCAGCCCGAACCGCGCTATGACTTCGCCGCCGTCGAGGCCGTGCTCGGCAAAACCAACGAGGCTCTTGAAAACCTGAAAATCGCCCTCGACTTGAGCGCAAAACGGCTCAAGGCCAATCCCAAGGCAACCGACCTTTTGAGTCAGGCCCGGAACGACATACACTTCAATTCCCTGCGCAGCCTGCCCGAATTTCAAAAACTCGTTCCGCCCAATTAGCCGGAATTGCATGGTTCAATTAAGCTTTCCATTCACCGAGGAAAAAATCCGCGCGCTGAAAGTCGGCGACGAGGTTTTGATCTCCGGCATCGTGTTCACCGGGCGCGACGCCGTCCACAAATATCTGCACGAAGGCGGCGTGCTGCCGCCGGAGGTGAAGTTGCGCGACGGCATTCTTTATCATTGCGGCCCGGTGATGATGAAGCAGGACGACGGCGGCTACAAATGCACCGCCGCCGGCCCGACCACGTCCATCCGCGAGGAACCGTATCAATGGCAGGTCATCCGCGATTTCGGGATTCGCGGCGTCATCGGCAAGGGCGGCATGGGCGACCGCACGCTCGCAGCGTGCAAGGAATACGGCTGCGTGTATCTGCACGCCGTCGGCGGCGCGGCGCAGGTGCTGGCCGAATGCGTCAAGAAAGTGCGCAACGTTTATATGATGAAGGAATTCGGCGCGCCGGAGGCGATCTGGGAACTGGAGATTGTGGATTTCCCGGCAGTGGTGACGATGGATTCGCACGGCGATTCGCTGCACAAGGAAATTTTTGAGAAGAGCCAGGCTGCGCTGGCGGAACGGCTTTGAAACTAATTAGGAAAGCAGGAAGGCAAGAACTACATTTCTTCCTGGATTCCTGTTTTCCTTATTCAGAATTTGAAGTTCCATTCATGCGTCGAGTATTTATCGCGGGACAGTTTGGAAACGTTTTCCAGCGGCGGATTTTCCAGCGGTGAGTTTGCTTTCCAGATTTTTTGCAGCGCAGCTTTCACTTTGTCGGCTGACAAATTCAGATTTGTCAAAAATTCGCCGTGGCTGCGGCTTTGGCGGTAATCCGGCTGCTGCGACGGCATCCGCAAAAAATTGCCGACAAGCGCAAGGTCGAAGTTCAAAAGAAAAGTCCCGTGAAAGAGCAGGAAGTTTTTTTTGCGGCGCTGCGAATTGCCGGAAATCTTTTTGCCGTTCAAAGTCAAATCCGTGTGGCCGCTAATTGAAATTCTGGCTTCTGACTTCTGGCTTCTTGCTTCTGCTTCAACTGCGGCGCGATTGCGTTCCATGATGAATTTGTTTGCGCCGGAAATGCCGGCGAGCGGCGAATTTTCTTTGATCTCCAAAATGAGCGCGTAATTCAAGCAGCCCGCGCCCTGCAAAACCGTCCCGCCGCCGGAACATCGGCGGAAAATGGGGGTTTGCCTTGCGCGGCAGCTTTCAACATTCACTTCCGTTGCAACTTTATTTGCGTAGCCGACGACAATAAATGTTGCAGGCGATTCCCAGAAGCGCAGGATTTCTTCGCCGCCGTTTTCGTCGCGCCAGTCGAGCAGCGCCTCGTCGCACGCCAGATTTTCGGCGGGCGAGGGAAAAGAAAGGTCGAGCAATTTCATTTTGCGGCTGATTTGACTGGCGTTGGCGGCCAATTTGGGCTTAATTGTCTATGCGCTTCTTGCGTGCCAGGAAGAATTGATTAACACAGTGAGCATGGAGAAAAAAGAAATTTACAGTCCGCGTTCCCCCTTCGCTTCGCCGTCTTCAAACGGAAATGGCGACAAGGCGGGCGATTCGCTTCAGGCGGTTTTTGAGATGGCGCTCGAAAGCCAGGGGCCGGAGCGCACCGCCAAGCTGCTTGAAAAACTCGCGGACCAGTTGCGCGCCGCGCCGCGTCCGTCGGCGGGGCCGACCACGCCTTACGCCAACACGATTCCGCCGGAACAGCAGGCGCCGTATCCGGGCGACCGCGACATCGAGCGTCGCATCAAGAGCCTCATCCGCTGGAACGCGATGGCGATGGTGGTGAAGGCGAATTCCACGACGAACGTCGGCGGACACATCGCGTCGTTCGCGTCGTCGGCGACGCTTTACGAAGTGGCGCAGAATCATTTCTTTCGCGGCGCGACGGAGGATTTCCCCGGCGACATTGTTTATTTTCAAGGACACGCCGCGCCGGGAATGTATGCGCGGGCTTTTCTCGAAGGCCGGCTGGACGAAAAGCATTTGCAAAATTTCCGGCAGGAGCTCGCCGAGGGCGGCGGCCTGTCGTCGTATCCGCATCCGTATTTGATGCCGGATTTCTGGCAGTTCCCGACGGTCTCGATGGGCCTCGGCCCGATCATGTCGCTGTATCAGGCGCGCTTTAATCGTTATTTGCAGGCGCGCGGGCTGACGAACTGGAAGGAAGAGCCGAAGGTCTGGGCGTTCCTCGGTGACGGCGAATCGGATGAGCCGGAATCGCTCGGCGCGATCACGCTCGCCGCGCGCGAAAATCTCGACAACATCATCTGGGTGGTGAACTGCAACTTGCAGCGGCTCGACGGGCCGGTGCGCGGCAACGGAAAAATCATTCAGGAACTCGAAGGACTTTTCCACGGCGCGGGCTGGAATGTCATCAAAGTGATCTGGGGAACCGAATGGGACGACATCATCAAGCGCGACAAGACCGGCCTGCTGCTCCAGCGCATGGAGGAATGCGTGGACGGCGATTACCAGAAATACATCGTCGAACCTGGCAGCTACACGCGCCAGCATTTCTTCGGCAAGTATCCGCAGTTGCTCGAGCTCGTGAATCATTTGAGCGACGGGCAGATTTCCAAATTGCTGCGCGGCGGCCACGACGTGCGCAAGATGTATGCGGCCTACAAATCCGCGATGGACCACAAGGGCCGGCCAACCGTCGTGCTTGCCAAGACCGTCAAGGGCTACGGCCTCGGCGAGGCTGGCGAGGGCAAAAACATTTCGCACCAGCAGAAAAAAATGAACGAGAAGGAGCTGCGCGAATTCCGCGAGCGCTTCGGGATTCCCATCTCGGACGACGTGATTGCCGAGACGCCGTTCTATCGTCCGCCTGCGGACAGCCCGGAGACAAAATACCTTCTCGAACGGCGCAAGGCGCTCGGGGGATTTGTGCCCGCGCGCGTCGTCAAGCCGGCGGTGCTCGACGTTCCGAAGCTCGACTACTTCACCGAATTTTCCAAAGGCTCGGCCATGGAAGCCTCCACGACGATGGCGTTCGTGCGGCTGGTGACGATTTTGCTCCGGCACAAGGGCATCAGCAAAAACATCGTGCCCATCATCCCCGACGAGGCGCGCACGTTCGGCCTCGACGCGCTGTTCCGCGAAATCGGGATTTACTCGTCCAAGGGCCAGCTTTACGACCCGGTTGACAGCAGTTCGCTGCTTTATTATCACGAGGCGAAGGACGGACAGATTCTCGAGGAAGGCATCAGCGAAGCCGGCTCAATGGCGTCGTTCATCGCGGCGGGCACGAGCTACGCCACGCATGGCGTTCCGACGATTCCGTTCTACATTTACTACTCCATGTTCGGGCCGCAGCGCGTCGGCGATCTGTTCTGGCTCGCGGGCGACATCCGGGCGAAGGGCTTTTTGCTAGGCGCAACCTCCGGTCGCACCACGCTCAACGGCGAGGGCCTGCAACATCAGGATGGGCACAGCCTGCTGCACGCCAGCACCATCCCAACCTGCCTGCCATACGACCCGGCGTTCGGTTACGAACTTGCCGTCATCGTCTCCGATGGTTTGCGCCGGATGTATGTGGAGAACGAGGACATTTTTTATTACATCGCGCTCTACAACGAAAATCATGCCATGCCGCCGATGCCCACGGGCGTCGAGGACGGAATCCTGAAAGGCCTGTATAAATTCAAGCCCGGTGCCGAAGGCAAAAAGGTCAAGGCGCACATCCTCGGCAGCGGGCCGATCATCCAGTCCGCGCTCAAGGCGCAGGAAATTCTCGCGGATCGCTACG